>CAYSHR010000086.1:8549-9996 GCA_964430795.1 uncultured bacterium | reverse complement strand
TATTTCAAAGCACGCCAGAAACATCATCGGCGTTGACAAAAAGGGATATATCTTTTTCGTCTTAAATAAATCCGGAAGAATGACCTATAAGGAAGCTACTGATTTTCTGGTATCGGACAAGATAGACGCTTTTTACGCTTTTAACCTTGATGGCGGCGGTTCTGTTGGATTCGTATATAAAGAGAAGGGCAAGGTAGTGGATCAGCGCCGGAGCAAAAAAGTAAACTCGGTGATTTATATTATTCGAAAATGAACCTTAGGGACGGTAAACAGCCTTGCTGCCCTTTGATTCCCGGACTGAGACCTTAGCCAGCTTTACACCATTGCCGGATACTTTCCTATTTAGCTCTTCAAAAATAACCTTTGCCAGATTTTCCGAACTGGGATTTATTTTGTCAAAAGGCTCGATGTCATTTAGAAAAGCGTGATCGTATTTTTCCAAAAGCTCATCGGTATATTTTTTTAGCACTTTAAAATCCATTACCATTCCCAGCTTGTCCAGTTCTTCTGCCTGGACCGCGACTTTTACTCTCCAGTTATGCCCATGCAGGGCTTCACATTTTCCCATGTAATGGCGAAGACTATGAGCCGCGGAGAAGGTTCTTTTTATTGATACAGTGTACATTAGAATAACTCCATATTATTTTTTAAAAAGATATCCATGGAAGTGTTCCAGGTCAAGACAAAACAGTTTTTAGCCTGTAAATGTTATTTAACGGGAGTAACCGGTTTGCCACCCATAGCCGCCGACTTATAAGCCGCCTCCATAATTTTCAATATGGCAAGACCATCTTCGCCGGAGAAGCCGAAGGGGACGCCTGTTTTTACAGTCTTTACCAAAGCCTCAATCTGGGCCAGATATCCATATTCATAAACAGGATCCACTGCCGGTTTTCGCCATCCGAATTCATCGCTCCGCTTAACCATCTTTTGTTTTTCACGATAGGTGACTAATCCCGATCCTTTCATAAGATCGCCATGGCAGTTGCCCTTTGTTCCAAATATCTCCGTGATGGAATCCATTCCACCCAAGTGGCGCCAGTTGCTTTCAACCACCCCAATCTCCCCAGATTCATAAATTATTCTCAAAAGGACAAAATCCTCAACATCTATCTGCTTGTGAACCGGTTTGTCTGTTACCGCGGAAATCGATTTGATCTTTTTTCCGGAAAAAATTTCTCTTATAACAGAGATGCAATGGCAACCAAGGTCCATTAAAACGCCTCCGCCGGCCGTCTTCTTTTTGAAAAACCACTTCGAATGAGGCCCGCCATGACGTTCTACCTGACGAGCCATGTAAATTGAACCAAAATCTCCATGGCGGGCCATATCAATCATTCTTTTAAACTTTGGCGCCAGTGGCAACTGCTCGCCATACAGAAGATGAACGCCGGCCTTCTTTGCCGCCGCCACCTTTTCCGGCGTCACCTCACACGTTATCGCAAAC
>CAYSHR010000086.1:0-8539 GCA_964430795.1 uncultured bacterium | reverse complement strand
CCGCCGCCACCATATTTTTTCCCTCCCCTACATTCATGGCCATTGGTTTTTCAACAAAGAGGTTCTTGCCCTTTTTTATCGCCGCCATTGCCAGGGGAAAGTGCTCATAATTGGGGGTGGCGATAAGAACAATATCCACATCAGGGGAGTTTATGATTTTGTAGTGATCGTCAAAGGAATTATCAATGCCGTTTTTGCCGGCTCGAAATTTCGCGGTCTTTTACTGCGGCTGGACAAAGCCACAGGAAAGATGTTTGACACCCTTGCCATTGCCGCGCAATGGGTGTCAATGATGCCGCCGCCTCCACAAATTCCAACTCTAAGATTTTCCATCAGAATATCATCTTTAATAAGAGATTATTTGCCATAGGGAATATCGCCTTCCATTGAATTTAGAGTTCCTTTGGGTTTAACCGCGCAAAGGTTTTCCAAAATAGTGCCGCCTTTTTTTATCCGCACACCGCTCTTTATAATTCTATTGCCGCGGGTGACATAATCCTCCTGGAACAGTTCGTGGATTGATCCGCCCTGCTTAAACCGCACATAGACCTTCTCTGACTGGTACCTGGTTTGCTTTTCAAAAGTATAAAGTTTATGTGGCTTGGATTTATCCGCTGGGAACTCGAAAGTGATATTGGACTTGCCGGCGCCCTCTCTATATTTCAGCCATCCTGTATGCTTGTTTAATATCTGGGACCTGCAAAGGGATATTTTGTATCCATTTTGAGTCATGCAACCAAAAATCAGCTTTTCGCCTTTTTGGCAAAGTCCACCGGCGGCGGCAGAATGTGAAAGGTCCAGATCAACGGTCTGTCCCATGGCGCCGGCAAGAAAGATTGTTAATAAAAAAGTTATGAAAAAGATTATTCCCAGTCTCATTTGTAACTCCGTAAAACTCTATTGCCGGATTGGTTATAATACGTTTTGTTCAGATAAATATTCAAGGAAATTGATTTTCAATCGAAAATAGCCTGAAAAATATGGTACATATCCAAGATGATAAAGAGACTGACTCCAAAAATAATTATCAAATTTATTTCTCTAGTTTCTCTGCTGGCAATCTGTGCCCTGGCTGTAAAATTTTATGATATAAAATTCGAGGAGCTTGCTAAAGAAGTAAGGGATTTTCCGGCCATTTCAGGCTTTTTTATATTTATCACATCTTATGCCTTTATCTCAGTGGCGCCGATTCCCGGTAGAGATATTTTTAAACTGGTGGCCGCCGGAGCTTGGGGATGGTGGCTCTCCACAATTTATATTCTTGCTGGTGGAGCCTTGGCCGCCATGGTGGCTTTTTTCCTGGCCAGATTGCTGGGCAAAGAGTTTCTTGACGTGATCCTTGGCGATAAAATAAAACCGGTATACAAAAAGCTCAACAAATCCGGATTTCGCAATGTGGTGATATTGAGGATTCTCCCCATTATTCCTTACAGGTTTTTTAACTTTGCCGCGGGAGTAACCGAGCTAAAAGTTTCCACATACTTTGGCGGATCACTGGTGGGGATTTTTATAAGAACTCTGATATTTCAAACCATCTTCTCCCTCTTTGCCGATAAACTTGTCATCTTCAATATACAGATGTGGCAGATAGCTGTTTTTTCCGCGGTCATCGCGATAGTCATGGTCGGTGCTTTGGGAATTATCCATTTATATATAAAGGGCAGAAAGGCCGCCTGAAATCCTTTGACGAGCTGTCACCCGCAACAACCGTTATGGTCCCTATCGCCTGAGTCACCGGAGTCAGCCGAAGGCCCCTGGTCATCGTCCACTGAATCGTCATCGTCGGAATCATCGTCATCAACAAGATCGTCATCTGCAGTGTCGTCATCAGCAGAATCATCATCATCGTCATCATCGGGGTATACATTGTCAGGGGGCCAAAAAACCTCGTTTTCATTTCCCGGCTGGATAAAGCTGAAATAACGCCCCATCCAATATGGGATGATATAATCGATCCCAGGATAAACCTCCGTGCCATCACCCCCTGGACAAGTAATATTATAAGGGCTTTTCTGCCACATGAAACTTCGAGGACACCTGTAAAGTACCGGGTGCGGATCAAGGGTCTGGTAATCAATATCAAAAAGCCATCTAAGATTATACTGATCCACAAAGTCCGAAAGAAACACGGATAACGGGTCCAGGGGCCAGGCCGGGATGGTTTTGGGAACATCTCTCACAGGTGGATCCTGAAAATCAAAAAGCTGATTTTGCACATCAGCAAGGTGGTCGTCAAAGTCTACGCAGCCGCCGGCTCTTTCACATTGGGAAAGATAAATCACGTCAAAAAAGACATTGTGGGTATAGTGAACATGGCGGCGGATGGACTTGTAAAACAGATCCATGTAAAACCCTCTTCTTTCAGGATCCCTCTCAAGGCGCAACAACGAGAAGAAGTTTTCATGGGCAAGGTTAAAACCGTAGTACTCCATATATTTGTTCAACCAGGAAAAATTATCCAATCTCAGGCTGCCCTTATATTCCTCAAAAAGCTGAATGTAGAGGTTCCAGTAATCCGGATCGTCAAGAATATGAGCCGCGATAAGATGCCACGTCAGCCGCTGGGTTTTCAACGCGTGGGGACCGGCGTCTGTTGGAAGATTGTTTTCTCCGATTATCCAGTAGCCATCAGCCCGAAGCTCATCAATAACGATTTTCACATCCTGCCTTATAAGCTCCCTTGCGGCCTGGTCATCAATAAGGTCATAAGCCGTGGCCATGCCGAAAAACCAACCTGTGTATTGATCCCGGCTGGTATTGTTAATCCAGAAACTGCCCTCCCATTCTCCGGCGCCTTGAACATATCTGGAATGGCCTGTATAGGCAGTGTTATATGGTGGAACATCCGGCGCGGCCACCCTGGCGATATATCCCGGCACCTGGGTGATTTTCAGATGGGCGTCAAGGGCGCCTATCGTCCTTATAGCATTCTCCTTTGCTTCGGCCTGCCCTGTTACTGCATACCGAAAAGCCTCAGCCGCGAGATAAGTCCCTGTCCAGATAGTGGAATCGCCAAAACTATAGTGATGAATTTCATAGGAAGAGGGTGTCTCAAAATAGACATAACCCACAGAACCATATGGATTGAAATGGTAAGTGTTTGCCCAAAGATCATGGTCATAGGCTCTTTTCTGAAGAACATCCTGAGCCAAAATGGTCCAAGGCGCAAAGAGAAATAAAAGCAGGAACCCAAAAGAGAAAAACCTGTTCATTCAACTCTCCAAAACATTGCCGGCAGATTGAAAAAATTCCGGTATGGGTTTTTTCAACATACTTTTTATTCTGAAATATTTATCCGGTAAAATAGTATACCCTATAAATATCGCCTCACAAAAGGATACATCCATTGGGAAATAAAATCAAAGCCGGTATGATAGTCGCCGCCATAATTATCTTATATCTGGTTTTCAGATTTATTACAGGACCCGATGTCTATAAGACCAGCTCATCTGCCATTGATCCTTCGGTGGCGCCTTTACAAACCATTTTGGAAAACCCTGAGACTGTGGATATAAAATTCAAAGATGGGCAGGCGGTTTTAACCCTGACGGTAAAATATAAGGTCGCGGCAAAAGTTTGTGGAACCCAAAAATACAGCCGGCCCTGGTCTTCTTATGTGGCGCCCTATGATTTCTGTCTTATGTGGGGAAAACTCGCGGTTGATGATATTGACGATTTTGTCACCTTTTCCCAGGACATGCGATGGTACCAGTATAAATATAAATTGGATGGCCCTTATGATGGATCATATATCGCGAGGCACAGCGCCAACACCCACCTTATTTACGCCACAAGAAACATAAGAAAAGCCGCCTCAAGAATTGCAAAGGGAGATATTATTGAACTTGAGGGATATCTGGTGAAATTAAGCGGCGCCTTTAAAGGGCAAAAAATCTGGTGGAACTCAAGCATGAGCCGCGACGACACAGGAAGAGGGTCCTGCGAAGTTCTTTATGTTGAGTCATTAAAAAAAGGCGCCAAGGTATATAGATAGTTCTCATCTTATTATCCAAGAACCGAATTGACGCCTGGTAAATAAGCAAAATAATGAAACCGCCATTAAGTAGCTATGAATTTTACACCAAGAATTTTAGCATTTGACCCCCTAATCCCCAAACTGTACAACAATAACCGTGCTTTGTAACAGGTCGCTATTGCGGCGATTATTAAACCCCGCTTTCATCGTTTTTGATGGAGCGAAAAAGGAGTCGGGTATGAGTAAAAATGGTTCTTCGCTCTTCCGGTTTTAACCCTTGCCCTGTTGGTTGCGGGCGCGGCAATTGAAAGCTGGGCGGACTTTTACGCCGCCGCGGTAGATAACAACAAAAATGGATCGGACTGTAAGTACAGAGATAAGAATTGTTATAATGATGGTCAATATATGGAGACAAATTGCAGCACAGGCATGAGTGGGAGAGGAGTTGAAGGGGACTGGACCAATTTCTGGTGGGCTCTGCACAAGGAAGAGGGGCTTTCGGTGGCTGACATTAACGATATATACGCCGAAGCTATTAACCCGGACATCGCAGGCTGGAACGCGAGCAACGTCTACTCCACTCTCAAGAATTCCGCTGTCAACGGTGGATACATAAGTCAGGGATTCTGGATTGTCTATGCTCTGGACAACGGCATCTCTCATTAGCAATATATTGGTATAATATCAATAGGAGAAAAGCCATGAAATCAGCAATAACAATTTTTATATTACTTCTATTTTCAATAACAATCTCCATCATAATTTCTTGTGATAAAGAAGATGAAGGGGCCGATGACGACGACGTTGGCGATGACGACGACACAGATGGCAACGATGACGATGATTCATCAAGTGATAATGATAACCCGGAGTGTGATTCGAATGTTTACCCCGTGCTAATAAGCGTGGCTTTAATAGTAAACGGCGTTGAAACCCAAATGCCCACAACGGTTCAAGCAACTGACGCCTTAGCTATTGCCTTCGAATATTCCGACGAGGATTGCAATCTAGATGATGTTGGAAGCGATTACGGAGAAGGTTATGGAGGGCGCGTAGATATTAGATGGAATACATTGGAAGATTTACCTATAGAGGTGCATGCCTACTGGCTAAGCAATGACATTGATTGTTCCAGCGAGGAGAAAGGGGCGCCCTATTTTCTGGAAATCGATCCCAATGATTATATCCCGGCCAATGGTTACGTCAGACAATATCCATTAAGGATGACGCTCTTTGATAACTGTGGTTCCGGAAGCAATAGGTTGGAAATAGACTTCACAGTTGAGGAGTAAGCTGGATGCAAGCGGGCAGGGGTAAAAACCGCCTGCCGGTTAGGAACATTACCATGAAACCGACAATAATAATTTTAGTTCTCCTTCTATTTTCATGCTCAATATCCATTATTTTTTCTTGTGACAAAGAACAAGAGGATGATGGAGATGAAGATGACAACAATGAAAATGAACTCGACGACGATGACACATCAAGTGATGATGATGACTATGATAGTAGTCTCAATTGCGATGGCGAAGTTTGTACGGATGAGTCTTCAGGTCTGATGTGGCAAAATGGTGACGAAAGTAACTTTGAATGGGTACAAGCCAAAAGCTACTGTCAGGACCTTGATTGGGGAGGGTACAGCGATTGGCGCCTTCCAACTATTTCGGAACTGCGCACCTTGATTCGCGGGTGCTCGGAAACTGAAACCGGAGGACCCTGCGGCATAACTGACTCCTGCCTGAACAGCGACGATTGTTGGAACAAAGCCTGCACAGGTTGCACTGGTTGGGGAGGTCCGGGACCTGGCGGTTATTATCGACCTGGGGTGTTGACTGGCGATGGGTGGAGGTATTGGTCGTCGTCGGCAGACTTGGGTATGAACAACTTTGTGTATGGTGTAGATATCGATTATCCACAAATCATAATCAAAAAAGGACAACATGATAATGCACGATGTGTCCGATAGCTCTATAATTCGTAGCGCATGCGACTTGTTGACGTGCGTGATGGGATGTGCCATCTTCTGGAAGAACTTGACTTTACTCTAGAAGAATAAGCTGGATGAAGACGGGCGGGCAGCGTGAAAGCCGTCTGCCTGATTTTTATTTCGGTGTTGAACAGACATATCCTATGGGTCGCGCGGCTTATCTTCTGTTATCTCCTATTATCTTCTGTTATCTCCCATATCCTGCCGCCTGAAAATATATCAGTCGGGCTGTCGGCGAAGAAAGGCCGGCACATCATATTCGTCGTCATCGGCGCCGGCCTTGCCGTTACTTACATTCACCGGCATATTCGCGGGTCTCGCACCGGGATTTCCCGCTGCGGCGGAAGCGGCTTGAGGCCCGTTTTCGTATTCGGTCTCCTCATACTTTGCCGGATCGGTTTTTCTCTTGAATCTCTCAAGGATGCTGGGCCGTTCCGATCGTGTTTCAATAGGGCGGCTTTCCATTCTCTGCTCAAGGTAACTGATCCTCTTTGTAGCCGGCGCCTTTGGCACAGTGTCCCCAGTGGAAAATGCTCTCTGGTAATTCTGCCGGCGATCCTCAAATTCATTTTCACCTACGCCGGCCATGGGCATATCAAAGCCGGTGGCGATAACAGTAATCCTGACCTTGTCGCTCATTCTCTGATTTATGACCACGCCAAAAATAATATTCGCGGACTGGGCAACAACGTCCTGAACAAGAGAGACCGCGTCATTTATCTCATTCATGGAGATGTCCGGACCGCTGGTGATGTTTATGAGAACTCCCTGGGCGCCGTCAATGGCGACATTTTCAAGCAGAGGGCTGCTGATGGCCATGTTGGCCGCTTCAATAGCGCGATTATCGCCCTCTCCTTCTCCCGTACCCATAAGGGCAAGGCCCGACTCGGCCATAATGTGCTTAACATCAGCGAAATCGAGATTGATAAGGCCGGGTATTGTTATCAACTCGGAAATCGATCTAACCGCGTTTAATAATACTTCGTCAGCCTTGGTAAAGGCGTCAAGCATAGTCATATCCTGGCCGGCAAGAGCGACAAGCTTCTGGTTTGGAATCGTAATCAAGGTGTCAACATGTTTTCTAAGCTCCTCGATTCCCTCCTCCGCCTGGGCGATGCGACGTTTGCCTTCAAAAAGAAAGGGTTTTGTCACAACCGCCACAGTCAGGGCGCCCAGATCTTTTGCCACCTGAGCTACAATAGGCGCGGCGCCTGTGCCTGTGCCGCCACCCATTCCGGCGGTAAGGAAAACCATGTGCGCCCCTTCCAAAATCTCGCGAATACGGTCTTTGCCCTCGGTAGCGGCCTGGCGCCCGATTTCAGGCATACCGCCGGCGCCCAGGCCTGATCCCAGTTGAATCTGGCATGGCGCCTGATTCTGAGACAGGACCTGCCTGTCGGTATTGATGGCAATGAACTCCACATCCTCAAGTCCCGCCTCAATCATGGTGTTCAAAGCATTTCCGCCACCACCACCAATTCCGATTACTTTCAGTTTCGCCGTGTGATTCTGCTGCTCAACAATCTCAAACATTAATTCACCTCCGCAATCCATCTGCGCAAAATGCGCCAAAATAAAATATGTCCGGCAATTTTCTAAAAAAGCCTTTCCTTATTCACATTTATCTCGCACTCAAACCCCCGAACCATCTCTTCATTCGGGAAATTACTCCATCTATGCCGATTCTATCTTTAATGGACAGGGCGCTCCTTTTTGAGCCACCCTTTTGACCATGAAGAACAAGACACACAGCGGTGGAATAAATCGGGTTGTCAATCTGTGGAAAGTCATTGGCGAAATTCCCGGGCCGCCCAATCCGGACAGGAAGTTGAAAAACCCTTTGGGCCAGTTGATCCATGCCTTTAAGCAGGGAGCTTCCTCCGGTAAGAACAATCCCCGTTCTTACTCCTTCCTCAAAGCCGGAATTCGCGATTTCCGCCTCCACCAACCGCAGCATCTCCTCCACCCGTTTCTCAATAATTTGAGCCAGAAGATCTTCTTTGACAAACTGAACTATTCTCTGGCCGGGAATTTCCACTTCTATTTCTCCAAGGCCCGCCATCTCCTGCAGCGCCACTCCATGCAGAAGTTTCAGCATCTCCGCGGTGGGAGTAACCGGCACCTTTAAAACCTGGGCGATATCGTTTGTAATGTGGACTCCACCCAGAGGAATTACAGCGGAATGGATTACAGCGCCGCCACTGACAATCACCAGGTCGCAAGTTCCGCCGCCAATATCGATCATGGCGACCCCTTCTTCCTTTTCACCTTTGGTCAATACCGATTGGGCGCCGGCAAGGGGCTCGAAAACAATCTGCTCAACATAGAGACCCGTTTCTCTACAGCACTCGAAAATATTGTCTATGCTTGTGCTTTCGCTGGTAACCACATGGCAGTTGACTTCAAATCTGACTCCTTTATGCCCAAGAGGGTCTTTTTCCACTTTGTCATCCACGATATATTCACAAGGCAGAACATGGATAACCTCCCGATCATTGGGAATGACCACCGCTGACGCCGCTTCCATCACACGGTCAAAGTCCACCTTGCCCACTTCACCTTTTCGTAACGCCGCC
>CAYSHR010000085.1:0-10039 GCA_964430795.1 uncultured bacterium | reverse complement strand
ATTTTGTTTAGAGAAACAAGGGGCGTGCCCACAACTTCCACACCCCTTACCAGGGTTTCCTTACCTGTTTTGACATCCACTTTATAGATTAGAGTCGGCTTGTGGCGAAAAGCCTGGAAATTATATTTGCCTGTAAAGGTCTCCCCTCCTTCGGCTTTTTTTAAAATGAGAGCGAAAGGGCGTCCCTGCTCTTTTGCCAAAGCAATAAGCCTCTCCTTGAGCAAGTGGGCTTGTATGGATTTTGATGATTTCACAATTGTGTTGCCCATCCTGGCTACCGGCGGCAAAGTCCCGTCTGATCTGCCATGGCCGTTTGATTTGTTAAAACCTTCAACCGGAGAGCGGGAGAGAAGGAAGTTTTTTAACACCCCGTTTTTTACAAGAAAAACTTTTTGTGAGGGAATCCCCTGGCTGTCAAAAAGGTAGTGACCAAAAAGCTCCGCGCCATGGGCGACGCTGGATGAGGGATCATCCACAAGGGAGATAAAGGGCGGCAGAACCTTTTCGCCGATCTTGCCTTTAAAAGTACCACCCTCATCGCTATCTTCCTGTCTTTCCCCTTCAAGGCGGTGGCCGATGGCTTCGTGGAAAAAGACACCCGCGAGGCTTGGATCGAGGATGGCCGGGCCGGTATAAGGGGCGAGTTTTTCCGCCTTTGATAATGCCACAAGCTCATCCGCCACCTTTCTGGTCATGGTCATTACCTTGTCAGCCCGGGGAAGGTAGTCTTTTGACCTGCAATAAAAATTGAAGAAGTTTTGAAGCTTCTGCCCGTCTTTGGCCTGGGTCTCGGCAAAAATCTGAAAAACGAAAAACCGTCCGCTGTCAATGATCCTGGCGCCTTCGGTGCTAACCATTCTTCTTATCCTTGTAGAGAATGTGACAGAGACGTGACCACGGGTAAAACCTTTGTATTCCTTAAAAACAGCGCTGGATTTTAACGCTAAATCCCGCCAGAAATCAGCCTGGGCGTCCCAGTGAAGAATCTCTCCTGTAAATTTAGCCGGCTTCTCTTTTGTAAAATCATCAACGTGAACATCTCTATCAAGGATATATACCTTGCGCCCTTTTTTTCTGAGATAGTCAGCCACCGCCGCCTTGTACATTGTATCTGTCACAAGCCAGAGCTGAGACCTTACCGCGTCTTTATTATCGTCAATGGGAATTCGCAGGTTGATGTTTGACCGGTCAAAATCCGCATCGGGAATCCAGCCGTCAAGAACCCCTGATTTTATGGTGTTGTCAAAAGAGTAATCACCAACCCGCACATCCACAAAGCCTCTTCTTGACCTGCCGTTAAATTTATTTATCAGGCCGCCGAATTCCGTCTCAAAACCCCAGTCAACAAAATCATTAACCATATAGGAAATAAAATATGGAGACTCAAAGTCGGTCTCATTTAACAGCTTTGTTCTATCAAGTTCCTGCTGCATGGCGTCAAGAAGGGTGTCCGCGGAAGCTTGTTTGAAGAAGGAAAGATGCCCTGTTAATAGAACCAGAAGTATAATGATAATTGTCTTTTTCATGACCGCTCCAGTTAGAAAATTATGATTTGTCTTTTTCCCCAACCAGGGCACGGCATGCCGTGCCCCTACGATAACGGAATGTTTACATCAACATGTAGGGGCGGCCCCCTGTGGCCGCCCAATGTGGGGCAGGCACAGGGCACGGCATGCCTTGCCCCTACGATAACGGAATGTTTACATCAACATGTAGGGGCGGCCCCCTGTGGTCGCCCAATGTAGGGCAGGCACAGGGGCCTGCCCCTACGAGGGACAGACAGTGGCGCACCGGATGACGCCTCAGCTTGCCCGCATTTCTACATTCGTCAAGCCTTTTTTGTAAAAAATGACTTTACCCTTCCCCACCCGATAGCCAATCTGCGAATATAGAGAAAAGCCGGCGTCAGTAAAAAGGTTGAGATGTCCCCCTTTTTTAATCCCGTGATCCAACCATTGGTTGTGGTTGGGTCCTCAAAGAGCAGATATCCAACAACTATAAGGAATAACGGGAAGAATGGAAACGGCCAAAAGAAGGCGGCTAAAAAATATAATGGCGCCATTGCCATAAAAGCGAATTTGAGCAGATATTTCAGCTTCTGAAAAGGAAAGTCGTTTCCCCGCCATTTTTCCTGGAATCTTCCGGAGAATAAACCTCCGCGAAAGGCTCTTTTCCAATACTTCCTCAATGTGTCCGGGTCTTTATGATGGAGGGTGGAAAATCCTCCGGCCACTGTTTTTCCTCCGGCTTTTATCACTCTTCTTACAAGGTCCATATCCTGGCCGATGTGGCATGTTGGGTCATAGCCACCCACGGCCCAGAAGGATTCTTTGTGAAACGCCCAGGCTCCGGCGCCTCGCTTCCCTTTTTTGATCCGGTCCACCGCCGCCGCGAAGATATCGTTCTGGTGCCTGACCAGGGGAGTATCTTTGTCAGTCCATACTTTTCGCCCCAGGTTTATTCCCGCCACCACTGCCGGCAGGTGCATATAGCGAATAATCTTCTCCACGTAGTCGTTATCATAGTAACCGTCGGCTTCGGCGAACATAAGGATGGCGCCTTTAGCGATTTTCGCGCCGGTGTTTCTGGCTACAGCCGCGCCGCTGTTTTTTTCTAAACAAATGTACCGGGTGGGGTACGAAGTGACTGCTTTTTTCGTGGCGCCGTTGTCGTCTGAAGCGTCATCAACCACGATGATTTCCATGTTCCCATAGGTCTGGGTTTGTAAAGATTCTATGGACCGTGGGATGGTCGCGGCGCAGTTATATGAGGGAATGATTATGCTGACAAGGCCATTGAAGGGGTTTTTGGGAGTTTGTTCAGAAGGGTAGATAGGAATGGTGTCAAGATGCCTCATTGTCATCCCTTAAAAAAAGACCGGACTCCGTGAACTACCCTGGCGATCTCATCATCGGTTAGCTCTGAGAAAAGAGGTATGGAGAGAATCCTCCCTGATTCGGATTCAGCCACGGGGAAGTCTCCCTTTTTATATCCCAGGCTTGAAAAGGCTTTTTGCAGATGTAATGGAACAGGGTAGTGAATCCGGCTGGCGATCCCAAGTTTTTCCAGGTGAGTCAAAAGACTGTCTCTATGGTCCAGGCGTATCACGAAAAGGTGGAACACGTGCCCTTTTGATACTTCGGGTAGAACAAGGTCCAGCTCTTTTAGTTCGTCAACATAGGTCTGCCCTATCTCTATTCGCCTTCTGTTAAACTTTTCCAGATGAGCCAGTTTTACTAAAAGAACGGCCGCCTGAATTTCATCAAGCCTGGAATTACACCCCGGCCCGTCGCAGCGATATCTGTTTTTCAATCCATAGTTTCTTAATTCCTTGATTTTTGACGCCCTTGTTTTATTCATGGTAACCACAGCGCCGGCGTCACCCATGGCGCCGAGGTTTTTACTTGGATAGAAAGAGAAAGCGCCATAGATTCCAAAAGAGCCTACAGGGCGGCCTTCATATTTCGCGCCATGAGCCTGGGCGCAATCCTCAATAACACGGAGTTTCTTCTTTTTGGTCATCTCCATTATCGGCGTCATTTCACAGGGGCGACCGTAGAGATGGACTGGAATAATCCCGCCAATATCCCCGGCCAGTGCATTTTCAAAACAACGGGCATCGGCTAGAAGAGTTTCTTTGTCCACATCGCAAAAAGCCGGCACAAAGCCCGCGTCAATCACAGCCATGGCGGTGGGAATAGGGGAATTCGCGGGCAGGACAACCTTTTTACCTCTTTCCATTCCCGCAGCGACCAGGGAGAGCTTTAAAGCGTCAGTGCCGCTTGCCACTCCAATGGCATGGGCAAAGCCAAGGTCCTTGGCGAATTGATTCTCGAATTTTTTGAGGTAATCCCCAAGAACATACCAGCCCTTGGCAGCCACTTGGACCAGTGTTTTTTCAATCTCTCCATCAAGGGCGGCGACCTGCCGCTTGGCGTCAAACATAGGGATCATGCGCATCTCGATAAAAGAGGGTTACAAGAAGTGACAGAAATGGCTGGAAACATTATTACCAGAAACGATATGAGGCGCAACCGGCAAAACGCATGGAGTCTTCCATATCTTCGGCTTCCTTAAACATATATTCGGCGCCGGCTGTAATCCCCAATCGATTTGTAATGAATCTCAGTCCCATGACAAAGCCGTTGAGGTCTTCTTCGTTGGTGGTGCCCTTCATTAAAATTCCATCGTACTCCAATATAAGATTCAGAAAGTTCCTCGGGGAGATGGGAAAAATCATTCCCGCGTGAATCAGTCCATGTTTCTCTTCGTATTCCTGGCCTTCTACACCGAGGTCTCTGAAAACCACGCTTCCGTCAGCCATAATGGCAAAGGCGTAATCTGTAAAAAACAAATCAATAATCTCAAGACTCATGGCGAAGTTGGCTTTAAAACCAAAGTACTTTACTTCGCTCATGTGCTGGGTGTAATCACCTGTAGGCGCTATAAAGGAAAGGCCGGCGGCCATGCCGGGCAGAAATCTGTCCTGCATGAAAAAAGCCCACTGAAAGCCTCCCTCGACACTACCAAAGCTGTTTTTCTCTTTTATGGAAAAATCTCTGACTTTAAGGTTTAAAGCATTGATTCTCTCCCCATATTCCAGATCCGTGAAAATGTATGGCACATGGGCGTAAAGCATAAAATGGGCCGGCAATCCCACGGCCATGTTGTAGGCGCCAATGTGGGATGTATACTCCGGGTCCTTGCTGCTTTCGTAAATGTACCCAAAGCCGATCTCAACATCCTTGAATTCAAGAACATGGGTGGAAGAGGTAAAGAGCAGGCCATTTTTGCCGTGGAAGTTCAAGGGCAGATTGCTCTTGGCGGGTTTACGTTCCTTGTAAACCTCTTCTTTGCTTTTTTCATCGTCATTACCTTCTTCTTGCACAGGATCATCTTCCTGAGCAAAAAGGGGATAGACAGGCAAAAGCATCATCAACATCAAACTGAAAATCAATATTTTACGCATAGGGGTCTCCGAAAACCTTTAAACGCCCAAAGCGTTATTATACCGGATAAAAAAAAACCGTTAGCTTATCTTGGTTTTTCAATACCCTGTTTGTCAAGTTGTCATCTTAAATTAATCGGTGAAAATCACTCTTTCACCGGGATTTATTTCACAATTTCTAAAATTTCCGGTTTAATATCCTTGTAATTTCCATTTTGAGGATCGCCATCGGATAAATTAATCAATGCCTGGAAAGCCTCATTCTCAAGTCCCTGATCCGCGAAATTTAAAAGAGGGGCAATCATTTTCTGAAAATTGTTTTCTATGGACTTCTCATCTGATCGAACAAGATGAATTTTTTCGTGGTCGGTTTTTTCGATTCCCTCGGTATTGTCATAGAGCTTTTCAGAAAGTTTTTCACCGGGCCTGAGTCCTGTAAAAACCACTTCAATATCTCTATCGGGTTCGAGGCCGGACAACCTAATAAGGTTTTTCGCCAGATCGAGTATTCTTATCTGCTCGCCCATTTCAAGGATAAAAATCTCTCCGCCCTTGCTTATTGAAGCTGCCTGCATTACCAGTTGCACAGCCTCTGTGATGGTCATGAAGTAGCGCATGGCGTCCGGATGTGTGACCGTCATGGGACCACCCTGGCTGATCTGTTTTTTAAACAGAGGGATAACGCTTCCTGTGGACCCCATTACATTCCCGAACCTTACTGAGACCAGCTTTGTTTTGCTCTGTTGCTTTTGAAGACTTGAGACCAGTTTTTCAGCCACTCGCTTTGTCATGCCCATTATATTTGAAGGGCGGACGGCTTTGTCAGTCGAGATTAGAACAAATTTGCCTGTACCATACTCTACCGCGAAATTTGCTACGTTAAAGGTGCCGCCAATGTTGTTCTTTATCGCCTCAAGAGGGTGGGTCTCCATCATCGGAACATGTTTATAAGCCGCGGCGTGGTAAACCACGTCAGGGCGATGGTGGTCAAACACGCGCTCAAGTATTCTTTTGTCAAGAATGTCGCCAAAGACAGTTAGTAGATTCAGGCTTGGATATAGGCCGGCAAGTTCCCACTGAATCATAAAAAGGTTGTTTTCGTTGCGTTCATAGAGAATCAGCTTGGCCGGGCAAAAAGTGGCGACTTGCCTGGCAAGCTCGGAACCGATGGAACCTCCGGCGCCGGTTATCATTACCACCTTGTCCAGAAGCTGGGCTCTGATTAAATCAGTATCGAGCTTTATGGCCTGTCTGCCAAGAAGGTCCTCAAGTTGAACATCCCGCAAATGGCGCACTGAAACCTTGTCTGTCAGAATGTCGCTCATGGGTGGAACAATCTTGAATCTTACGTTGGTCTCCTCAAACCTGTTTATCAGCGCCTTTAACTCCTTTGCCTTAAGGCTTGGGGTAGTTATGATAATCTCATCAACGCTGAACTTCTGCAAAATGACAGGAATCTCCTCCTGACCCCCCAAAATGGGAATTCCATGAATCTTAAATCCTTTTTTAGGAGCGAAATCATCAATAAAGCCGATAACGTTTATCTTGATTTGAGGATTGGCTTTTATCTCCTTTAAAAGCTCAACGCCAATCTCTCTCGACCCATAAATAAGAGCGTTTTTTCCAGGGCTCAGGGGCATGATCCTGGCGTATTCCCTGATTGCTCTGATGGAAAATCTGATTCCTCCGATGAGAAATACCGAAAGAATGAAATCCAGCACCAAGATGCTTTTCGCGAAAGTATAGCCAAAAATGAGCCAGATTAAAAATCCAAAAACCAGAGAGGCAATGAGGCACGCTTTGAATATGTCAATAAGGTCGTGCATTCCAACATAGCGCCACCACCCCTGGTAAAGATCGGAAAAATAAAAGGTAATTGCCTTGACAAGCACTACCATGGGAAGGGTCTGAAGAAAAAGGAGGCTTCTGTCATGGGTTAAATTAAATTGATACTGGAGAAGAAACGCGAAGAAATAGGCCATAGCCGCTAAAATCAACTGGCTGCTGACAATCAGAAATCTTCTGTGCCGCAGGATGTTTTCTCCCAAAGGCGATTTTATAAACCGTTCAACTTTCTGATCGGCCTTACTTCTTGCCATAGATACACCTGAAATTCTCAATGGTAGTGAAAATTGCCAAAATAAGAATAGGCAAACCAATACCCTTTTAATAAGGAATCGATAAGCTGATGGTTTCATGAACTAGCCGGACCCCATCCGATTTCCGGAATGGGACCTTGCTGATAAAAGCATAACCGATCAAAATTGTTTGTCCAGAAAAAAAGGAAAACATGGTAATGGGTGTGTAACAAAAACCAGACTTTATACGGCTCTAGTTTCTCCTCATCAGGTCAATGAATCTCTCGAAAAGATAGGACGCGTCATTTGGTCCGGGCGCGGCTTCGGGATGGTATTGGACGGAGAAGATGGGCAGTTCTTTATGGCGCATGCCCTCCACGGTGTTGTCGTTGCAATTGACGTGAGTAAGCTCCACCTTGCCATTTAAGCTTTTTACGTCCACAGCAAAGTTATGGTTCTGGGAGGTTATCTCTATTTTGCCCGTAGCCAGATCTTTTACAGGCTGGTTGCCTCCATGGTGCCCAAACTTGAGCTTATATGTTTTTCCGCCAAGGGCAAGGCCGAGGATCTGGTGGCCGAGACATATTCCGAAAATAGGTTTTTTACCAACCAACTCTTTTACGGTTTTAACGCCATAGGCCACCGCCTGGGGATCGCCAGGACCATTTGAAAGAAAGACGCCATCGGGATTTAAATCAAGAATATCTTTTGCCGATGTGTCGGCCGGGACTATGGTAAGGTCGCATCCGGCTGAAGTAAGCATGCGTAGAATGTTGAACTTGATTCCAAAATCTAAAGCCACAACTTTAAATATTTTCGCGAAAGAGCTTTCGTTGGCAACGCCTCTTGAATATTCCCTATACCCTTCAGCCAAAGACCAGGCCCCTTGCTTCCATGAATATGAGCGGCGACAGGTGACATCCTTGACAAGGTCTCTGCCAACCATGGGCGGCGCCTTTTTTACTTTTTTCAGTATGGCGTCAATGTTGTCAACGTCATTACTGATAGCGCCCATCATAGAGCCATTATCCCTGAGATGGATGGTAAGGGCTCTGGTGTCCACGCCCTGAATTCCCACAATATTGTTTTTTTCAAGAAATTGACCAAGAGTTTCTCTGCTTCTCCAGTTTGACGGCGCCTGGCATGCCTCGCGAACAATAAATCCTTCCACGTGGGGTCTACTCGACTCCAAATCCTCAAAATTTATTCCATAGTTTCCGATAAGGGGGTAGGTCATGGCCACCATCTGCCCTTTATATGAAGGATCGGAAAGAACTTCCTGGTACCCCATCATGCTGGTGTTAAAGACTACCTCTCCAATAGCATGCCCTTTTTTTCCAAGACCATAACCAAAAAAGGTTCGCCCATCTGATAAAATAATGACAGCAGGGTCGTCCATTGATCATCTCCGAAAGAATAATCTCCAAAAATTGAAGAAAAGCTACACGGATCATAGTTCTCTTCCTGCCCATGGTCAAGTAGAGAGATCGCAATTATAGAGATGGCTAATATCGTAATCATCCCAACAGAAAAACCGTTGACTTTTTGTGGGATACGTTTTTAAAGTGGATTAACGGGCAATCATTTAATAAAGACGACCAACACAATATATTTTATCTTCTCTGAGCGATTGGCGGAAAACGATGGTTTCGCGTCATGGGAAGGGGAGCATATTGGCCTCTATTTTTATAAAGCAGGGACTTGAAAAAGGGCGCCGAATTGAGATTGAAAACAAAACCACCACAATAGGCAGTTCCAGAAGGTCCCATATTCGTTTGACTGATAAAGGGGTGTTAAAGAGCCACGCCGTTATCCAGAAAAGAAGTAACGGAAGCTTCTTTATCGGCAAAGAGCAGGCCGAATCAGGGCTCCTTGTAAATCGAGAGCGGGTGGATATGGCCGATCTTTCAGATGGCACGGTGATATCCATAGGAAGTGCTATTCTACAGTTTAATCAAAAGCCCGGCGAGATAAAGCCCGACAGTGAGCAAGCGGAAGATCACGCGGCTCTGGATATTTTTCATGAAACTGAAATCAGAAAGAAGCAGGAGGGAGATAAAAAGGAATTCAGAATAAATAAAACCCAGATAACCATAGCCGCGTCAATTGTTGCTTTTGGAATTGGGATAACAATTTTTTTCATTTCATTAAATGCCTATAACCCCGATGAGACTGAAGCGATAAATGCCTTGGCGCCCATGGCTCAAAATTTGATCGAGTCCGGAGCCATAAAAATAAATCCCAACAAAACGCCGAGAAAACAGAAATTGGTAGGCTATTATGAGGATAAAGATTCGGACAAGCTGAAAATCTCCGGCGGACCAAAACCCAAAGGTCATATGAAATTTGACGGAGGAAAGATATCCAAAGAGCAGAAGGACGCCATAGATAAATCTGATAAGGCAAAAAGCAATAAGGGCTCATCCGGCTTTAAATCAAAGGGTAAAACCGGCGGCGGAAAATCATCAGGTTTAAATGCCGCGGGAGGAGGCACCTTAAAGACAGGGGACATGAGCGCCGGATCAGGCAGTGGCAGTGGAGGAAAACAAGGGAGCGGTTCAAAAGGCGGTGGCAGTGGCCTTGGCGCCATGGGAAGCAAGGGCGGTACGGGAAAAATTAAAACCGGCAATGTCAGTGGAGGTTCAGGAGCAGGGGCGTCCGACAGTATGCCCGCCGGCGGTTCAGGCGATGGAACAGAAAATATTCCCCAGAATGGAAACCAGGGCGACGCCTCCGTTGAATCCGGTGGAGTCAGCCAAGGGCAGGCAGCCGGTGATGTGAACGAGATGCTTGATAATAAATCCCAGGACATGGAAAAAGCCAAAGATTTGGGCCTTGATAAATTCAAAGGAAAAGAAGGCTCTTTTGACAGGGAAAAATTCCGGTCATACAACCCAACCGGAAATGGTGGATTCAAAGCGGAGAAAACACCGGTTCCATTTGAGAAAGAAAAGGACCAGGATAAGATCAACCGGGGATATTATCTCCTGATTGATACTTTTGAGTTTGCGCC
>CAYSHR010000084.1:0-10156 GCA_964430795.1 uncultured bacterium | reverse complement strand
CTACCAGTCGTGAGGGTGTTTCCCTGGAAGAGCTTGGCGAAATGCTCAAAAACACAGGTAAGGAAAATATTTCACTGGCCAGTGAATATCTGAAATTGAAAAAGCGAAAACCGGAAGAATACGCCGACTTTACAAAAAGCCGTCCTGGAGAAATAACAAAGTGACAGTCCGAAAAATGTTGACAGTAAGGAACAGTGCGGGTTTGCATTTAAGTTCGGCTGCCCAGATAGTGAAAACTTCTCAAAAGTTCAGCAGTAAAATCAGCTTGATAAAAGGCAATATTACAGCCAACGCGAAAAGCGTTCTTAACATAACCGGTCTCATGGCGCCACAGGGAACCAATATTGAAGTAATCGCTGAAGGAGATGATGAACAAGAGGCGGCTCTGGCGATTTACCAACTCTTTGAGGATAAGTTCGGGGAACCCGCATGACCAACAATAATGTGGAAAACATGAAGATTTTAAAGGGCATCATCGGCGCCAAAGGAGTTGTTGTCGGCGCCGCGTATATTATTGCCCAGGAAAAAATCATGGTTCCCAAGCGGGAAATGGAAGCAGACAAAATTGAGAACGAGATTGAAAGATTCAAGGTCGCCCGCCGGCAGAGCATAGATCAACTTCATGAAGCTCTTGTAAAAGCATCTCGAAAAGATCACAGACTCATTATCGAAACCCACATGATGCTTACTTCAGACGAAGTGCTGTTTGAGGAAGTGCAGGAATACATTGAAGATCAAAAGATCAACGCGGAGTGGGCTCTTGAAAAAGTCCTAAAGGATGTAATTAAACCTCTAACTGAACATGATGAGCAATATTACCAGGAGCGTCGAGGGGACATTGAGCAGATATTCAAAAGGCTTCAAAGCAATCTTCTTGGCATGAAACAGTTGAGTCTGGGAACCATCAAAGAACCTGTGATTATTGTTACTCACGATCTCTCACCCGCGGAAATGGCTCATATTAAACGTGAGTTTGTGTTGGGAATCATCACCGATGTGGGTGGAAGAACAGGGCATACCTCAATTCTAGCCAGAAGCATGAGAATCCCCACCCTTGTTGGAACAGAGGGAGCAACTTCTGAAATTCGGTCCGGCACATATGTAATTCTCGATGCAATAGATGGGCGGGTCATCATTGATCCCACAGACGATATCATCAAGGAATTTGAAAACAAAAAGAAGTTCTTTGAAGATAAGACCACTCAACTGCTAAAAACAAAAGACCTGCCCGCTGTAACTCTTGACAACCATACCGTTGATATCAGCGCGAATATCGAGTTGATTGAAGAAGTCCCCATAATGCACGACTACGGTATAAGATCAATCGGGCTTTTCAGAACGGAATTTCTCTATCTCTCAAGATCAAAGCTGCCCTCCGAGGAAGATCAATACAAACTCTACAAGTCGGTTCTTGAATCTGTTGGGCCGGATAATTCGGTTACCATGAGAACCCTTGATGTTGGGGCGGACAAAGTCCTTCCTGATTATTCTCCGAATAAAGAAGCCAACCCTGCCATGGGATCGAGAGGCATAAGATTTTCTCAGATGCGACAGGACATTTTCAGACAGCAGATAAGAGCGCTATTCAGAGCGGGGGTTCACGGAAATTTGAAAATAATGTTCCCCATGATAGCTACTCTGGGCGAGGTTCGCCGGGCAAAGGACGTAATTGAAGACGTTAAAATCCGCCTGACAAAAGAAGGTCTTGAATTTAACGAAAATATTGAAGTCGGTATAATGGTGGAGGTGCCTTCAGCCGCCCTGATTGCTGATGTCCTTGCCAAAGAAGTGGACTTTTTCTCCATCGGAACCAATGATCTTATCCAATATATGATGGCGGTGGACAGAGTTAATGAACATCTCAACTACCTCTATTCAGCATTGCATCCTTCAGTCCTTAGGGTGATTGATGAAGTAGTACGTAAAGGGCACCAAAGCGGTATCAGAGTTTCCATGTGCGGTGAAATGGCAGGGGATCTTCATTTTCTGCCTCTTCTTGTAGGGCTGGGACTTGACGAACTTTCCATGACCGTCTCGTCCACCCTCCACGTAAAAGAGCTCTTGAGAAAGTTGACCTATGACGAATGTGTCTCTTATACACGGGATATCCTTTCCCTTGGAAGTTCTGAGGATGTAAGAAAACATCTACATCAGATGATGTCATGCAAATTCCCCGAGACATTTCCTTCCGAATACTGGAAAAGAAATTCTTTACTGCCTTAAACAACAATAATTGGGAAATTTATACCACCCATTGAACAATAGGGCCTAGGACAAAAATGAAGAAGCCGGTATGGGCTTTTAAGGACAAAATTATCGCGCTAATGCCTTTACAATATTTTGTTGCCCATTTTTATCTTCACCCTTAGAATGTTTATATGACTTTTCAGGACCATAGCAAAATCAAAACCAGGCTCCTTGCCCAGCTTCTTGAGCAGCGATATCTTTTATGGAGTTTTGTAAATAGAGACTTGAAAATGCGCTATGGCGCGAGCTTTATGGGGTTTTTCTGGTCGGTGATAAATCCCCTTCTTTTGATATCGGTCTATACTCTGGTTTTTGGTTATTTTCTCGATGTCAATGTGGGAGGCAGCGCGGGACCGAAAAACTACGGCATCTTTCTATTTTCGGGAATGTTGCCCTGGCTGGCTTTTTCAGAAGCGGTAATAAAAAGCTCCACTGTAATCCTTGACAACAAGGACCTGGTGAAACAGGTTAACTTCTCCACCATCCTCTTGCCCACCCACATAATCATTTCCAGCTTTATGCATGAGATAATAGCTATGTTTATCTTTATACTTCTTCTTTTTATTTTAGGCCAGCCGCCGTCATTGTTTCTTCTTGGAATCATAACAATATTTCCATTGCAACTTATGTTTACTTTGGGACTGTCTCTGATCGTTTCCAGTTTCGCTGTTTTTTATAAGGATGTAAGAGAGCTCATCGTCGCCCTGATGACTCTCTGGTTTTTCGCCACGCCAATAATCTATCCGTTGACATCGATTCCTGATTGGCTTCTGCCCTACTTCCATATAAACCCGGTAACACCTCTGATAACTGCTTATAGATCAGTGCTATTGGGTGATGTTCTGCCTGATGTCTGGGGTTTTGTCTATTTCGCCGTCTTTTCCATGTTCCTGTTTTTTACCGGCATAAGAATTTTCTCAAAGCTTTCCCGTGATTTCACAGACCTCCTTTAATATTTTACGCCAGCTTATTACATTTTGATTCGCAATTTATATGCGCGTTTACAGATAGTTATATGATTTTACTGTTTTACTATTCTCAATTCAGCAAGTTTGGAGATTATTATCTATAAAAAAATTGACAGACGCCAATAAAAAATTGTGGATAATTTCTGAGTTTATTTGAATTTCTCCAATTTCACAAATAGAAGGCAAAATTGTTGTTTTCTTGTTTTTAGTAATTAATACAATATAGTTATCCCAATTTTTAAAGTAAACTATGAGCTATAATATGATAAGTGCTTGAAGTTTGATTTTTCCACAAAAACTGTGGAATCATTGTGGAAAACTATGTGGAGAAAGAGAAAAAACCCTACTGCTAATATACTTTCCTCGTTTTGCCTATTTTTAAGGCAATTAGTCTTATGCTTATAAAAACAAATAGTTAGCAAAACAACTGATATGTTCTCTATTCGAGCATTAAAAAATTCTCGTAAAAGTTGAAAAATCAATGTAACCTCTTTGTAAAATTATGCAAATAGGATTAGTTATGGTGGAATTGGCATACTTAAACGGAGAGATATTGCCCTTGGATAATGCCTTTGTTCCCATCGAGGACAGAGGTTACCAGTTTGGGGATGGGGTTTACGAAGTTATCTCCTTTTCCGGCGGCCGGCTTTTTGCCCTTGAGCCTCACCTTGTCAGACTCAAGGGGTCCATGTCTGAGCTTGATTTTCCTGAAATGAGCATGGAGAAAATTAGAAAAGAGATAATCAGGTTTGTTTTAAAATCCGGTCTTAGCCAGGGCATGCTTTACCTCCAAATATCCAGAGGTGTGAAAAAAAGAGCCCACCCTGTACCAAAGGAGATAAATCCTCAGTTTGTTATGACAGCCAGAGAACTCCCCCCGCCCCCCACTGAAGATAACCCAAAGGGCATAAAGGTGATAACCACCCCGGATATCAGGTGGGGAAGGTGCGACATAAAAACCATACTGCTGCTGCCAAACTCCCTGGCAAAGCAGAAAGCTCTGGATAAGGGCGCCTATGACGCGATTTTTGTTAGCGACAACAACATGGTCAGAGAGGCCACCAGTTCCAATGTAATGGTATACAAAGACAAGCAAGTCATAACTCACCCTCTAACTAACAATATCCTGCCTGGAATCACCAGGGCGATTGTTCTGGATTTATGCGAAAAGACGGGAATTCCATATCAGGAGCAACTCTTTACTGTTGATGAGCTTTTAAAGGCTGACGAAGTTTTTCTAACAGGAACAATAACAAGGATTTTACCTGTAACTACTGTAAATGATACTGTTGTTGGCAGCGGCGCAGCCGGGAAAATGACAAGAAAAATCTCCTCTTTGTTAACAGAGTTGATGAAGTAGCCTTTCCGGTTCAACTTCAGGAGGTTTAGTATCTAAAAAAAGCCACCTTGGACATAATGAGATTTTTCCCGTATCTGTCGATCCGGGAAATGGGGATCGTGTACCCCGATCTCATAAAAAATCCGGGGACACGTAGCAAGTACATGTCCCCGCTTTTCCAAAAAGGCTCCCTATAACCGAACGATTAACCCAAATCAACCCCTTTTCGTTAATCTTCGGATATGATAGCATTCCTAAATGAATGAAAAGGGCATGCTTTATATTGTGGGAACTCCCATAGGTAATCTTGGAGATATCAGCCAAAGAGCTTTGTCCACTCTTTTAAAAGTGGATGTTATAGCCGCTGAGGATACTCGGAATACAATAAAGCTGTTATCAGCAAAGGGCATATCCACTCCATTAATGAGTTACTATGAAGGGCAAAAAGAGAAAAAAACAAGAACCCGGATCATCAAAATGCTTTTGGAAGGAAAGAGTGTCGCCCTTGTCAGCGACGCGGGGAGTCCGGGGATATCCGACCCGGGATATGAGATGATTTGTGACGCTGTAAAAAGTGATATTTTGATGGAAATTGTCCCGGGACCATCGGCGGTGATAAGCGCCTTGCAGCTTTCGGGCTTGCCAACTGACAGATTCTCTTTTTTTGGTTTTTTGCCTCGCAAGGGAAACCAAAGAAAGCTCGCCTTTGAAAAAATGGCTGAAATTGGCGGCACAATTGTGCTTTATGAATCGCCAAGGAGATTGCTAAAGACTCTTGACGATCTGAAAAGCATATTTCCAAAAGCCCGAGCCGCGGTTTGCAGAGAGATGACAAAAATCCATGAGGAGACGGTAAGAGGCGAAATAGAGGATATTTATAAAAGCTATAAAGATCGAAATATCAAGGGTGAGATTGTAATCGCCATCCATATTGAACCGGATGACCCCACTGATTTCGCCCCTGTTATGGAGAGAGTTTTAATGACCAGGAAGAAGCTTAATCTGTCGGACAGGGACGCGGCCTTTTGCGGTTCGATTTTCTCAAATGTTTCTAAAAATAAAATCTATAAAATGCTGCTCGAAATGAAAAAGGAGAAACAAAATGGCCATAAGTAAAAAGGACCTTCTGGCGATAGTGGAAAAAAAAGCAAGAAAGGGCAAAGTCAGTTGCAAATCCATGCTGAAACTTGCAAATGAACTCGGAGTGACCCCGAAAAGAGTGGGCGTCGCCTGTAATGAGTTAAAATTAAGAATCGTAGGCTGCCAGTTGGGTTGTTTCTGATCTTTTTTATCCTTGAATAGCCTTTTTGAACGCCATAATTGATTTTGTAGGATAATTTTAGCCCCTGAATCTTTGAAATCCTACCAATTTCCTTGCATTTCCAGCTATGGTGCTACATAATTAAATGTCTTGACGGATGTTGGGTTAAATGTACGTTTGCGCGAATAAGCAGGAAAGTAGTTGATGGAAAAATTAAAAAAGGGGATAAGTAAAGCCCGCTTGAGAATCCTGGCGAATAATCTTATCCATTCATTAATAATTATCGCTCCGGTCGTCATAATTCTCACCGCTATATTTACTCTTGTGGACCAGTTTGCCTCCTCAAAGCATAATCTCTCTTTTCTATATCTTCCCGCCTTAGCCGGCGTTTTTTTGTTTCTGGTATACAGAACAACAAAGGGCGTGGGTAGACTTGAGGTTGCTTTAAAAATTGACCGAAGGGCGGACCTGGCTGATAGAACAAGCAGCGCCCTGGAATTTAATGAAATGGAAAATCCCACCCTCTTTATGAACGCCGCCATGGATGACGCCGCCGCTCAAATCGAGAAAGTTGATTTCAAAAAAGCCTTTCCCCTGTGGCCAAGAGGCTTGACGCCATCGATAATCGCTTCTCTCCTTGTTGTTCCCCTGCTTTTACTGGTTCTTTATGTTGATTTTGGAGAGAAATACCTGCCCGACCGCACTTCTCTTGACAGGGATCTGCCTATAGAACAGATTCCTTCCGATGTTCCTGACGCCCCTGATTTGGCTAAAGCTGTAATCCCTCCCAGGCTCGCGCCCTTGATTGAACCGGTTAAGAGTTATATCAACGCCTGGAAAAGCAACCTCCGAAAAATGCGTAAGGAGCTTCAAAGGCGTGAGAAAGAGTTGGCCGCGGAAGTTCCAAAGGCGATATTTTCTGAAAAAGGAGATGGGAATGCCGGGGAAGCCGGCGGCATCATGGGTTTGAAGACCGCTATTACCGATGGGAAAGTGCATATTTCCGACCTTAAAACCATGGGCGTTTATAATGGTTCGGAATATGATGACGCCTTTGCGGCCCTTGATGAAATAGCTTTTGAGGATGAGCCTGATATTGAGGCTGTCGCGGCTTTGGCTCAGGTAATGACTGATACCGCGGACAGGAAAGCTTCCAGCGGAAAAACACTTGGTCTTGCCGCCTCATTAAATGTCCAGACCGGTATGGACGCTGATGAAGTTATAGGGTTCAAAGGAGCTACTAAAGGAGCGATGCAAGAGTCTTTTAACGAGTTTCTAAGGAATTACGGCGCCCATCTTACCAATATCGCTTCCACAAAAGCCCAGATAGCCGAGGAGGCCAAGGCAAGCGGAAAAATAGTCCGAACCGCCATGTCCAGCGCCCCACCACCACCTGACGCCAAGCTGAAAATGATGAAGCTTAATGATAAGGATCACAGAAATGTCCATCTTTCCCCCACTGCTATTCAGGAAAACGAGAATAAGCTAGGCGCTGGGATGGCCCCTGGGGACCAGGGAAGTTCAAAAGCGGGCAGAGGCGGCGGCACGGCCGAAGGGGTTATCAAGACCGCGAAAGTTGAAAAATCCCCTCAAAATTATGTTGAGATGGAGGGCGCTATTGGAGAGGGAAAGAGCGCGATAAAAATCCTTGAGGACCTTGATTCGTTGAACATGGAAGATTTTTCCAAAGCGGAATACCGACAGCTTTATGTCGATTACACTCAAAACGCTTCTATGATTTTAGATTCTGAACAGATACCTATCGAGATAAAATCATATATCCGCGATTATTTTATGGCCATCACTCCCGAGAAGGTCGGACCGAAAACAGATGGCGGCGGCAATGAGGCTCCAAAGCCTTAACAGCGGGAATTTCAAAAATTGACTTCATTAGCAAATGTAAAGTTTTATGGCAACGGCCAAGCCCTGCATGACAAAATTGCCGGCAAAAAGGGTTCCTTTGCCCGCTCCGTTGAAAAAGTGAATAATGGAGCATCTCCGAAAATCATAGTTACAAGAAAAAATGCTTTCTTTCTGGATAAAATCGTCTCATTTATCGCCACATTGACTAATAAGGAAGTCTCCATTACGCCCTTTAATCCTTCTCCTGTTAAGGATATGGCCAACAGGTATGATGATTTTTTAAAAGAGCTGGAGATAAAGTCCCGGGAGATTGGAATTGGGATCGAGATAAACGATGAAAAGCTTTTACCGGCATTAAGAAAAGGGCAGGAGCTTTCAGCCAAAATACCCGAAACCGAACTTCTTCGCCTGATGGGCATTATCTGCCGGACAGTGCTTGTTGGCCCCCACTGGTTTGTTTTTGAGACCATAAACGCCTGCAACTCCAATTGCCTATATTGCAATATCCACTCACCCTCAAGGACGCCGTCAAAGGATTTTTTACAGGATCAACTTCCTTTTGAGGTTTTTTGCCATGTTATTGACGACCTGGCGAAAATGGGCGTGGATGGTATCTCAGTTCTGGCAAACGGCGAGCCGCTGCTTCACCCAAATTTTGCGGATATGGTTCAGTTGGGCAAGGAGAAGGGTTTTATGGTGAATTTTTTCACCAATGGATTATTGCTTGACGAAAGAATTTCAAGAGCAATTGTAAAGGTCGGCGCGGATGAGGCTTTTGTCACCATTTCAGCAGCCACGGAGGAAACATATCTGGCCCTACATTCAAAACAGAGGGCGGGCGATTACCAACAAGTCCTTGACAACCTCGCGAGACTTAGAGACTTGAAAAAAGAAAACAGCGCTTTTTTCCCAAGGGTGACAGGAGTTCATGTTATCTGCTCGGAGAATTATACAGAGATTATGGAGATGGCCAAACAAGGCGCCAGGCTGGGTTTTTCAAAACTGAGACTCGCCCTTATTCGATTGGATAATCACAATAGAGACCTTGCTTTAAAAGACGAAAACATTGAGGAACTCAAAAAAGGTCTGGATGAGCTTGAGCTGTTCTGCAATGAAAACAACATTGAGCTTTGGGAAGGTTACAGGTTTCAGTTGGAGCACGCGACTGCTCCTTTTGACTGGAGCGGAAATGAATTCGTGGAAAAAGGATGTCTTATCGGATGGGGTCTGGGATTGATAAAAGCCAACGCTGATTTAAGTTTTTGCTGCGTTGTAAAACCTATCGCCAATTTGAAGGACGGCAAAAGATTGCATGATATCTGGAACAGTGAATTTTATCATGAGATAAGAGGCGCCGCCCTTGATTTATCAAAAGAGAATGATATCGAGTTTACAGATGGCTCAAAATTATATACAGCCGCCTGTCGCCACTGTGATAATCATGATATAAACGCCATGCTTCATAAACGACTGAGAGAAACCGGTCTTATCGAATTTCTTGATTAACCTGCGATTATCCGATTACCAAGTATGGTGTCCTCGATTACCCTGACGCACGGCAGATAAAAAGTATGGCAGGATAAAAAAAATCAAAACCTCAGTCTGCGTCGTGCACACAGCGGACGTTGGCATTGTATACATAGTAATCTTCCCAGTATGCAATACCGGCACTGTCAAACATAACAGTCCAAACATAAAAGCCATTATCACCTACCACAGTACTAGACCAGAATGTATGGCAGTTACCTTTTAACAGAGAAAGCCGATAGCACCCGTCAGCCGGCCCTTCAGAAAAAGGGCAGTCCAGAGCCCAACAATAACTATTAAAACAGCTATCTTCTCTGTTACAACTGTCTGTAATGCCACAGCGACCATCGGTTTCCGTATCCGGACATCCTCGAATTAAGCTGCGAAGTTCCGAGATGGAAGGCAAGCGCCAGTTGTTATATCCGCCTAATTGCAGATCCTCGCAATACTCAGCACCCTCCCATTCATCACAGCAGCAGGGTGGTGGAATTCTCTGCCACATAAGGCCGGTGGATTCATCGACCCAGACGCCAACTTCTGTAGAAGTATCATCATCGTCGTCATTGTTGTTATCATCATCGTCATTATCATCATCGTCATCATTAGAATCGTCATCATCATCTGTTGGGACATCATCGTCAGAATCGTCGTCTGTTGTATTGTTTTCATCAGTGTCATGATTAACGTTGCTGCTCTTCTCAGTCATTTCACATCCGGCTTGAATATTATAGATGACCGCAAAAAAGATCAGAACAATAATGAAGGTAATGGAAATCTTTTTCATTACGTGCTCCATGTTAACGGCAATGCCCATCTTTGGGCAAGGTAATCAATATGGATTTTCCAACTGTGTCCGTTTTTTTTAACAATCTGCTTCGGTATTCCGGGGACACAATACTTATCTCTCCTTCTTTGTACAAGGACCATCCAGTCCCATCCAAATTATACCAT
>CAYSHR010000083.1:0-10160 GCA_964430795.1 uncultured bacterium | reverse complement strand
CGAAATATCCCTGGCCTCTGAATTAACCGGCGGGCAGTATCACCTTACAGACGAAGCCACCCTTAAAACCGTCAATCTAAGAGAAGACCAGAACGCCGACGGCACATACACCGCGGATCCGGTGGAGTACAGAAAAGAGATCGATTATTACCTTAAATATTCCACCACCACCGCGGGACCCAAGTTTGCCCTGCGTCTATTCTCAGGGTTCTGGATAGAGGGTGCCGCCCAGTTTTATTTCTTTCGCGGATACGAAGTCACCGATATATGCTTTGAGCATGAGGAAAGCACAATCTGCCAGGATTCGGACAACTTCGAGTTTTCCAATCTGAAAGGTAATATCAGCTATGGCTTTTCTGGTGGGATTGGTTACAGGTTCTAACTTTTAGACTCCCTCGGTTTCCGATTTTTGTAAAAAAAAGCGGGCGGTTTTTCTTTTTGGCAAGAGTACCCAAGACCTACTGCCAGCGCTTTTTGCGTTTGTATCTCTGATAGCCCTTGACGCTGGCGGCCTCTGTCTGGCCCAGGTAAAACTCACGAACATCCTTGTTTTCGGCAAGTTCCTTGCTCGTGCCTGACAGCACAATGCGCCCTGTCTCCATAACATACCCGCGATCAGCCACCGAAAGAGCTTTTGCCGCGTTCTGTTCAACGAGTAAAATCGTGGTTCCCTCTTCCCGGATTTCCTTGAGTGTATCAAAAATCCGGTTAACCAGTATCGGCGCGAGTCCCAGAGAGGGCTCATCTAAAAGCAGGAGTTTTGGCCGCGCCATGAGTCCCCGCCCTATTGCCAGCATCTGCTGTTCCCCGCCGGACAAGGTTCCGCCATCCTGTTTCATTCGTTCTTTGAGTACCGGAAACTGGTGGTAAACATGCTCAAGGTCTTTTGCGATCCCCTTGCTGTCGTTTCTGGTGTAGGAACCCATCATCAGGTTTTCGTGTACTGTCAGTTCAGGGAATACCTCCCGCCCTTCAGGCACAAGGGAGATTCCTTTTTCAACGATTTTTTCCGTGTCGCCCCGCTCTATAGGGCGGCCCAAAAAAGTTATGCGCCCTTTTTCGGGCTGGTCTTCAATGAGTCCGAGAATTGCTTTGAGAACCGTCGATTTTCCAGCGCCGTTGCTTCCAAGCAAAGTGACGATCTCACCCTTTTCGACCTTCATGCTAAGGCCCCGCACAGCCATGATTTTGTCGTAGAGAACTTCGATGTTGGCGATCTCAAGCACTGTCGGCCTCCTGCCCCAGATAGGCTTTCATCACTTGGGGATCCCCGGCGATTTCTTCAGGGGCGCCTGTAGCGATAACTTGGCCGAAGTTAAGGACAAGCACCCTGTCGGACACCTGCATCACCAGGTTCATGTCGTGCTCCACTAACAGGCAGGTAATATGAAACTCCTTTTGAATATCCCCGATCCAGTGAATCAGGTCGTTGCGTTCCTCCAGGTTCATTCCCGAGGCCGGCTCATCCAACAGAAGGATTTCAGGTTCCAGGGCCAGGGCTCGCCCAAGCTCCACCAGCTTGCGCGCGCCGTAGGGCAGATTGATGACAAACTGATTCCGAGCCGACTGAATCTCAAGAAAATCGATGATCTCCTCAGCCTTTTCCCGGTTGGCTATCTCCTCTTCGCGAACAAAAGGGCCGCAGAAGAAGGAGCGGAGAATACCGGCTTTCATAAAATGATGCCGCCCCAGCAGTATGTTGTCCATGGCTGTCATGTGGGAGAAGAGTTCTATGTTCTGAAAGGTCCGGGCAATGCCCATGCGCGCGACCTTGTCCGGACGCTTGCCGGTGATTTCCTTATCCTTAAACCGGATGTGCCCTTTATCAGGCTTGTAAATGCCGTTAATGCAATTGAACAGAGTGGTTTTTCCGGCGCCATTGGGACCGAGAATGGAAAAGACCTCTCCTTTTTCCACAGAGAGGTTGACATCTTTTAACGCCTTGACTCCCCCAAAGCTCATAGCCAGATTTTCGACCTTTAACAGGGTCATGAGATTCCTTTACTGGAGCCAGTCAGACATCTTGACCAGTTTCCCGCCTTGGGCTTTGATGAAGTAAATTGAATCCAGCCCCTGATGATCGGTCTTTGAAAAATTGAGATCGTGGACAAAATGCCCGTTGTATCCCTGGATCGATTCCAACGCGGCGATCAGGGATTCAGTGGTCAACTCCCGACCGGCTTTCTTCAGGCCAACCACCAATGGTTCGGCGAGGATCATTCCAGCCAACGTGAAATTCCCAACGGTCTCTTTGGGAGCGAACTTTGCCAGGGCTTCCTTATAATACTTCACCCCTTCAGTGTCGGCGTTTATCATGGGCATCCAATTAGCGATGACCAGGCCGTTCCATGATTCTCCAGCCAGTTTGAACATGATCGGATCGCTCAAAGTGGAGGTGGCCATGAATTGAGGCTTGTAAGCGATCTTGGCAGCCTCTTTAACAAAAGTGGCCGCGTGTTTGGCCGTGCACCAGAGAATAACCACATCCGCGCCCGATGCCTTGATTTTCAACGCCTGGGAACTCAAATCGGTGTCTGTCAATTCATATGAGACTTTAGCGATCATCCGGGCGCCGAATTCCTCAATGGCTTTTGACGCGCCGATAAGTCCTTCCTTGCCAAAAGCGTCGTTCTGATAGAACATGGCGATCTTCTTTTTCCCAAGAGTCTCGACGGCGTATTTTACAAGGAGCCGGGATTCAGTCAGATAGGCGGGGTAAACCGCGAAACGATAGGGGGAGAGGGGATCCGTCCAGCCGCTGGACCCTGAAGCCATACCGATGTTGACCATCTTCCTTTCATCAAGATAGTTCTTGACGGCCATACCCGTGGCGGTGCCAACGCCGCCGACAAAGCAGAAGACCTTCTCCGACTCAACCAGTTCCTTGGCCGCCGCTACAGTCCTGGGGGGCATATATCCGTCGTCACGAATGATAAGATTCAGCTTGCGGCCGTGAATGCCGCCCTGGCTGTTAATCATCTCAAAATAGGCTTTCGCGCCTCTGGTTACCGCGCCCCATGAAGAAGCAGGGCCGGTTTGGGGACTCCAGGCGCCGATCTTGATTTCAGTATCAGTCACTCCCTGAGTCGGCGCCGGCGCTTCGGCTATCATTTTCGGCTTAGGAGGTTTTGGGGCAACCTTTGTAATAGACTCGGGTTTTTCAGGAGGCTCCGGTTTTGAGCAGCTACCTGTAAATAGAAAAAGGGCGACAAGGATCGTAAGGGCGATCCACAACATAGTTGTGTTGGATTTTCTTCTCATTATTTACCTCCCACAAAAAAAGGGCGCAAACAGCGCTTGTTAAACTTTCTTTTTATAGTGTCGGCCCAGCATCCCGCTGGGGCGAATGCACAAAACGATTACAATGATCAAAAAGGCGACAGTGGTTTTTAATTCGGTGGAAATGTAGCCGCCGACAAGGTTCTCCACAATGCCCAGAACCCACCCGCCTAAGGCCGCGCCGGGTAGGCTCTCAATGCCGCCAAGGACCGCGGACGCGAAAGCCTTGAGCAGAGGATCGAGCATCATGTTCGGATCGAGCAGGGTAATGGGAGCGACCAGTACACCGGCTACCGCCCCTAAAAGAGAAGCTATTCCCCAGGTGATGGCTTTAATCCGATTCACTTTGATCCCCATCACCTTGGCCACATCCTCGTTCTGGGAAACGGCTTTCATGGCGATGCCTACACGGGTGAATTTAAAGAACAGGTAAAGGGCGGCCATAAGGATAAGAGCGACCAGAATAATCACCAGGTTCAACTGGCTGATCACTACGTTTCCAATAGTGTAAACCTTTGTTTCGGAAATCGGTGATTCAAAAGCCTTGGTGTCGGCGCCGCCAAAATGGCTGGCTAATCCGTACAGAATCATCTCGCAGCCCAGGGTTATGACAATCAATCCCAGCAACGTCGGGTTGTCCGCGCGGCGAAGAAAGAGAAACTCGATAAGCACTCCTAAAAAGAATCCAAAGAGGCAGGCGCATATAAAAGCCGCGATAAAGGGGAAGCCCAGAGCGCTCATCATTCCATAAGCTAAAAAGGTCGCCACCATGCCCAATTCACCCTGGGCGAAATTGAGGACTTCGGTTGTCTTGTAAACCAGCACCAACCCCAAGGCGACAAGAGCGTAAAGACTGCCTATGGCAATTCCGTTGACAACCAGTTGAAGGAACAAGGATACTCCCTTTCTAAAAAGGCCACATCTTCCAGTAAATCTTGATTTTCAGCCATCTCCCCCGCAAACCTAAAGGCTCGAACAGGACGATAAAGATCATTATGAATCCATATACCACTATGGAGAGGGCTTGCATGCCGCTCATCAATTGCATAAGGGCGACCATGATAATCGCCCCAAGGACGGATCCCAATATTGAGCCCAACCCGCCGATGACGATCATGGCGAGAAAATTGATTGAAACAAACAGGTTGTAGTTCTCCGGGCTGATGAATCCCACCATGTGAGCCATGAGGCTTCCGGCCACTCCGGTGAAAAAAGCGCTCACCGCAAAGGCGAGAGTTTTGTAGTAAGTAAGATTCACGCCCATGGCCTCGGCCGCGATGTCACTGTCGCGGATGGCGACAAAGGCGCGCCCAATTTTTGACTTGGTCAGATTTAACGCGCCGATGCACATAAGGACGCATAAGGTCATGACAAAATAATAAATCTGGGCGTCGGTTTTTAATACCAGGGAACCGAAGGAGATTTTCGGGGCATGAATACCCATGTGCCCGCCGGAGACACTCTCCCACTTCCCCAATAGCTGCACCACCGCAATACCAAAACCCAAGGTGGCGATAGCCAGATAGGGTCCTTCGAGTCGCAAGGCGGGTAATCCCAGCAGAAAGCCGAAAACCGCGGCCACCAGTCCGGCGCATAGCAACGCCGCCAGAAAAGGCATCTCCAACCTGGTTGTTAGAATAACTGAAGTGTAAGCGCCTATGGCGTAAAAGCCCGCGTGTCCCAGGGATATCTGCCCTGTATATCCAACAAGAAGGTTGAGTCCCAAAGCCACAATGACGTGTATCGCGATGAGGTTTACAATAAAGATCAGATAGCTTTTAAATATCAGTGGAAGCACTGCCAGAACAATCATCAGCACGGCAAAAGCCACAAATGAAGAAACAGAAGAAAATACTCTGATATCCTCAATATGTGAGCGCTTCATATCCACAGAGCACAACTCCATTCACTTTACACAAGCGAATTATTTTAATAAACTTTGCGGCATCGATTTTTTTGATTCAAAAATGAAAGCTATCGGAATTGATTATCCATGTCAAGTTTGGTATTTTTTCATTTTGACAAATTTCTATTTTAACTCAACTGACGTCACTATTTCGTGCCCGATAAAAGGACCATTGCCGGATGGAAACTGTTTAGTTTTCAAGTTTACGGCATGGTCTGATTAATGGAGACAATTCGCTTGTCTTGGGATTTTTTTGGTACCCCTTAACAAGGTCGCCGAACCTGGAAATTTTCTCTTTGTAAAAGGCAAAGACCCCTTCCTTGTATTTTTCCTTGCCAAACCTTGGGATGTAATATCCCAGGGCAAAGGTGTTCAGCAAGGTTAATTGGAAGCAACGAGCCTGCATTCTGCGATCAAGTTCCGTGCCTTTGACGTTGGGTTCAGGTAGAATTCCCTCATTATACAATAGCTGCCCTGTAGTGATATTGGCACCGTCATTCCCGAAATCATCTTCCACTTCCACCTTCTCAAGGCCCAACTTAGCCAACCATCCCAAGCCATCGGGGTGATCGTATTCAAATACATTATTTTCGTACTTGATGCCAAAGCGACGATACATGGTTTTCAATTCTCCGAGGACTTCCGCCATCTGGGCGGGAAAGTGAGATGAATTCTGATTTGCTCCATCCACAACGCTTTCAATTCCATTATCCAGGCAATATACAAGACCTCTCAAATGCATAGCCAGTTTGCAAAGCCCGCACGTGGTCAGGTTCATGAACCCGAACCTCCTGAGGTTTGTTAAATACCGATCATAAGTGACCTTCCGAAAAAGCGAGTCCATATCGCTTACCACATGGGTAAATTCAGTTTCAGGATATAGCTTTTGAAACATGGGCACATGAAAATGGCTATTCTCAATATTTGACAATCCTGAATGCAGGCAGGTAAAAAGATGAATCCTGTCCGCGTCTTTGGCCGATAGAACGGTGGCGGCCATTGAATCGGTGCCGCCGGAAAAAAGGATTAATCTCTGTCTCATGATCTATCTTTCTTTGAAGCGTGTTTTAAAAGAACTCGAAAGATTTTAAAATAGAGACCATATAACCCCTGGGCTCCCCATCCAAGCGCGTCGGCCAACCAGATTCGCAAACGCCAGGGTAAAAATATCGCTAAAACACAAACACACCAGGAAAAGACAAATTTCATTTTTCATTCTCTTTCAGAGCTATTGTTGCTTTTTCCAAAATATATCCTTGAATAAACAGGACCAGAACGCGAAATAAATTCCTGGCAAACCGCACTTTGTTTGGCGTCTTACGAAAAACTCGCAGGAGCCTGGAGGGTTTTGAGAAAAACCTGCGCTGAGCCGCGAGAATTATTTTATTCAGCCCTTTCCGGTCAAAATCACCATGGGAGCGGGCTGTGGAATAATAATGAAAGTCCTCAAAATTTCCATGGTCTTTTTCTCCGATCACCTGTTTATAAAACTCGCTTCCGGGATATGGAGTCGCTTTAAAAAAATAAGCCAGATCAAGTTTGGATTTGACCGCGTAATCGATGGTTTGCGCCATCTCCTCGCGGGTCTGCCCTGGAAATCCCATCATAAAATAGGCGCCAACGATAATTCCGGCTGTTGAGGTTTTCCTTATCACGTGGCGAGCTCTTTTGATGTCGAGGTTTTTCCCGATAATTTTCTGCAACCTGGGAGAAGTTGTTTCAAAACCGAAGTTGATTTTGTATGTTCCGGCTTTTTTCAAAAGGGCGATCAGCTCATCGGTTAGAATATCAGCCCGTAGGCCATTTGGGAAAGCCAGGGAAATTTCTGTTGGGGAGTTAATCAATTTTTCACATATTTCGGCCACACGATCCGAGAAAAAGTTAAACACGTCATCAAGGATGTGAAACTCTTTTACACCATAATTCTCGTGCAACAGATGGATCTGCCCTACAACCTTTCCCGGTGACATGGCGCGAACCCTCTTTCCAAATATCCTGTGGCAAAAAAAACATCCAAATGGGCAGCCGCGGGAAGTGATAATCGGAGCATAAAAATCCTCTTTCCCGGCGCCGTTCCAGTTAGGGCGGCGACTATATTCCTTTAGATCAACAAGGTCGTAGGCGCAATAAGGGAAAGAATCAAGATTCTCTTCAAGGGATCGAGGCTCTGTTAGCACTTTATCATTGTCGCTACCATATCCGATGCCATCAACCTTGCCGGGATCTCCACCGGACTCGATAACCGTCAGGAGCTCAATTAATGTATGCTCAGCCTCGCCCAGAACAATATAATCAATATCCGCGTCATCAAGGAGTTTCAAAGGGGCGGCGGCGGCATGGCTTCCCCCCGCGATAATTACGGCTTTTGGGCAAGCTCCGGCCGAAACAGCGGCCAATTCACTAATCAGCCCGGCTTCACAGCTCATCCCGCTTATGCCAACCCAGTCCGGAGAATATTTTGCAATCTCCTTTCCCACTTTATCAAGGGAAATAAAACCGGTATCCAAAACTTTAACATGGATGCTGTTGCCGAATTTTTTACGAATCATCGCGGCTAAGGACAAAATGCCAAGAGGCGCGACAGGGCCTCCGCCTAAAAGCTGTTTAAAGGCGCGAATAAACAGAAACTTGCCTGACGGTTTATTTTCCTTTGGAGTGGAATGGGTCTGCATCAGAATAAGGCGTAGATAGCTGGAAGCATAGCGGAATTTCCTGTGAGGCTTACGAATATGGAAAGAAAAGCCAGAACAATAAACAGAGGAAACAGCCACCATTTTCTGTTTTCTTTAATAGTTAAAAAAAGGAACCAGAGCACTTCTCTATTGTTTTTAAATTTAGGAAATTCTTTTTTTCCCTGCTTCACTTCACCGGGCTCTGATTTTTCTAACTGTTCATTCTTGTCATGGTCAAAATTTTTTTCATTCATTTTATTTCCTTAGTTCTTAGCCTTTGGAAACTTATTGAAATAATTTTCTTTAAAAAAATAAACAAACTTGGAAAGAACTCAATAAATCCTATTTCAGTATACATTTTTATTGGTTTTATGTCTTTTTTTTTAAGGAGCAATGGGGCGCGGGATAAATTTGGCAAAACTCTATTTAATATCTGATCAGAAACAGCCCCTGGTTCGTGGTGGTCATAAAAGCCTGTCTGCGGGGCGGATCGACAACAATAGTCCTTCCGTATTTTCCAACATATAGTCGCTTTTGCCTTTTACCTGACTCAAGGTCTATGACATAAACATAACCTGTCAAATAGCTGCCGGCAATCAGAAGGCTGTTTTTTTCATCCACCGCAAAGGCTCTTTGGCCAAACTGGGTTGGAATCTTTTTTATGAGTTTAAGGTCCGGTGTGGAATATGCCAGTATTTGACCTAAATAACCGTCAGGCAGATAAAGCCTGCCCTCTTTTGATCCATAGAACATTTTATCGGCACTATAAGGGCCGATGCCGCTATACAACAATTCAAGGGTCTTTCCATCTCTGGCTTCAATCAATGGTTTTCCATCATAGTTCATATAGAGAACGGCTTTTGTGTCATCGCCAATAATATTTAGCCCTTCACCAGTGTTAATTGAGTTCTCAGTCTCCAATGTATCCATGTTGATCTGAATAAGGTTGTTCATTTCGCAATGGACAAAAACCCTGTTTGCCGAGCTGACCAGGGCGTGATTGGTGCTTCCGGAACAGACCTCATCAATTCTCCTATTTTTTTTCACTTCAAAAGTATCCGCGTCAAGGACCATAATAAGGGCGTCATGGAAAGTCCGATCCTCATTAAATGTCCATCTGTTTGCGTGGAAAATCCTGCGGTTTTCATGGTCTAAAACCATGCTTTCCAGTTCCGCGGTGGGTACAAAAAATATTCCAGGCGGTTCTATCGGATCCAAAAGATCAAAGGTAAAGGCCAGGCTATAAGGTTTCGGTGCGGATTCACGCATGTTTGTTTGAGTAACCAGGAGCCTGTCGGTTAAAGGATCGATTTCCATGCCATAGAAATTATCCCCTTCATATAAGAGGCTTACAGAAGGAGAAAGGGGTATCTTGACAAAAGAAAGAAATGCAAGGGCCAGTATTGGAAAACTAACCGCGCAGGCGCCGATCCGAGCCGCTAAAGCCACACTTCCTTTTTTCCACGGCTTTTTCTCTCCCTGGTTCTTTAACAGGAATAATAAGCTAAACCACCAGATAATTAAGACTATGGCAATCCAAAGCACTTCAAAAACAATATCCGCCCAGGTCTGGACAAAATATCCGGCAAAGTTTACCCCTGACGACCGTACGGTAAAGAAAAAAAGATAGATAAACCCGAATAATGGAATCCCGTAGCAGATGGCGAAAATCGGAAGAAGTGGGAAGAATCCCATCCTTTCCGGCAGTAATTCGGCCACAGGAAAGTTAATTACAAAAACAAGCAAAACAAGAAATAAAAACAAAAATGGAAAAGGAATTTCCCAACAATAGACCAAAGCTCCTGCGAGGAGAGTAAACGCCGGGATCATTAAGAGCCGATATTTGTATCCCAATTTATTTTCAAGAAAATAAATAGTCCAGGAAAGCCCTGTGATGGCGCCGGCCAAAAGGAGCCCGGCGCCAACAATGTTATAGAGCATTAGAGCAAGATCAACAGCAGTTGTTTCCAGATGCTCAAAGTCATAAAGAAACATCGCCAAGGGGGACCATAACGGGCAGAGTAAACCGGAAATAAGAAGACCTCTTGAAAGGGCATTGAACCCGGTGGTTGCCAAAGATGATTTTATTATCCTGTTCTGGTTGGTCATTTATAAAATCCGGAGTTTCTCAATATCTGAGCATGTATAATCCGCTTTTTGTAGTGGTGATAAAAGCGTGCCTTTTTACAGGGTCAACAACCATGGATCGTTGAAACTTCCCAACATAATAGCTATTGATTGGTTTGAAGGCGGCCATATCAATTACATCAACATAACCAGTCACATAGCTGCCGGCTAAAAGC
>CAYSHR010000082.1:787-10164 GCA_964430795.1 uncultured bacterium | reverse complement strand
AATTCAGAAACCGGGAGTTTTTTAAAATGAAAAGTAATATCAGCCTGTTTTTTCTTCTTTCCGTCTTTTTTATGTTCAATTCAGGGCAGGCGCTGGCTGTTGACGCGCGGACGGTTCAATCAGAGATAGACAAGGCCGGGGCGAATTGGATAGCTGGGGAAACCTCTATGTCCGGTCTATCCAAAGATGACTTGGCCAAATATTGCAATCTCGAAATCCATATCTCCCAAAACATTACGCCGGGTGATGACGGGTTTGCTTTGCCTGACAATATGCCGGCTCACCTTGACTGGAGCGACATGAATGGAGAAAATTTCATGACCTCGGTAAAGGATCAACATCCTTGCGGCACATGCGCGACTTTTTCCTCCTTGGCAGCGGTGGAGGGGCTTATCAAAATCGCCATGGACAACTCTTTTATCGAGCCAAATCTTTCAGAACAGCATACTTTTTCCTGTGAAGGACCTTTGCCCTATACCTTTTTTCATCCCATGATTTATCTGAAAAATCATGGCGCTCCTGATGAGGATTGCTATCCTTATAATTGTGATTATTTTGGCCATCGCCCTGCTTGTGTGGACACCTGCTCTGATTGGGAAAATCGCGTGTTCAAAATAGATGGTTATACATTTATGATGTTCCCGTCCCCCGACAAGATCAAAGCCGCGCTTCAGGATGGTCCTATAGTCGGGGGCTTCCAGGTTTTTGAGGATTTCCAATATTACACCGGCGGAGTTTATGAGCACGTTACAGGAGGTATTCTCGTCGGTCATGGCGTGGCGGTTGTAGGCTATGACGACGAAGGAGAGTATTGGATATGCAAAAACAGTTGGAGTGAAAATTGGGGCGAAAAAGGATATTTTAGAATAAAATGGGGCAGCGGATTATTGGGGTTCGGTTATCAATCAGTTGATATTCATGTTGACCCTCAGGCTTTGTGTCAAAACAACACAGGCCCTTCCATTGACGCCCTTGTATCTGTGAACGACGGCGATTTTCTGGAAAAAGAAGATGACCTTGAAATCTCCTTTGCCTATTTTGACCCGGAGGCAAATCTGGCCGGCGGCGAGCTATGGTATGCCATAGACCAGCAGAAGGAAATCCGTTACGAAACCCCTTTGACAAAACTTACAGGAACGGATTTTTCCAAGAATAGCCCCGCGACATTTATTATACCCGGACCTTTTGAGCCCGGAGAGCACGCCATCTCCATCTTTGTAAATGATCTCTGCCTGGAATCATCCAATGAGCTTTCTTTATCTTTTTTTGCCGGGGAGCCTGAAACAGATGATGACGATGACGCGGATGATGATGATAAAGACTACGAGAATAATGACAAAGACTCGGCAAAGTCGGATGATGATGGTTGTGGCTGTTAATATTTCTATTTGGTGATTATGGTGCCGACAACTTTAAAAAAACCACCGTTCCTGATAATGGTCATCCTGGCTCTTTTTTCCATCTTTGCCCTTGCCGTCCATCTGGCGGGTGATAATGTTATATGGCTTCGTCTTTCCCAGTGGCTCTGTTTCGCGGCTTTCGCTCTAACCCTGTTTTTGAAGAACGGAAAAGGAAGAGGGGCGCCAACCTCTGAAATAACCTTTAGCAAATCGTCTCTGGTTGTTTCATTTCTCTCTATTTTCATCCTCGGCTTTTTCATCTACGCGGGTACATTGAATCTCAGGTTTCTCGACGCGGATGATTTCATACACATGGCTGACGCCAAAAACCTGGTTGAGAATTTCGGCTTTTATTATTACACCGATTTTTTTATTTTCGTTAAAGGGCAGGACGCGGAGCAGCTTGTCCGCCCATTGCTGAACATACCCTTTATTATCGGATACCTTCTTTTTGGGAAAAACCCCCTTGGCTATCATTTTCTGAACATCTTCGCTCATACTCTGGCGGGATTTTTCATCTGCCTTATCGCCTATCTTCTTTCGGATAAATACAAGCTTGGAATGCTGGCCGGCGCCTTATATGTGGCCCAGCCTGTTCTCTCGAGGCCAATAGCCTGGACCGCGGCTCTTACCCATACTTTTCCCACTCTCTATTTTCTTATCGCTCTGTTTTTCTACCTGCTCTACAGAAGAAAAAGTGGAAACAGAGGATTCTTTTGTCTTGCCTGCCTGTTTATGTTTCTGGACATGGCGGCATGGGAGTTGGGTTTTCTTCTTCCCTTTGTCTTTCTCGCCGCAGATCTGATTTTTCTGCAAGGGCTTTTTAAGGCAGAAGAAGCCCTAAAGTGGTTAAAACCCCATATCATTACCTTTTCCATTGTCGCTCTTTATATCGGGCAGATAATTCTTCGGGTGTGGCTCCTGGAGATTGACGTTGGAAGGCAATACGCGAAAGACCGCCTTACTCTGGACTCACCTCTTTTGCTCATTCATTACCTTAACGCCTTTGTTGATGGCTTTTTGCGCCCCTTCCATAGAGGACTCTTTTTTGGCTTATCCTATAAAATGGCTGTGGCTTTCTGGATCCTCGGACATTGGGTTCTCCTGATTGTTCTGGCCGGCGGGAAAAGATTTAACTTCAAACTGGTTCTTTTCGGATTTTTCTTCGCAATCCTCTCCTATCTTCCGGTTTACGGCAGCCCCCAGGTAAATATGGAGTTTCTAATGAGAGCCCGGGTCCTGATGTTTCCGGCCATAGGTTTCTCCCTGGCTCTGGCGTCCATGTTATACCCATACAAAAAACAGCCTGGGAAACTTGTTATGGCTGTTATCGTCGCGATACCTCTTCTTTTTGGAATCATGGCCGCAAAAAACAATGACGCCTGGAAAAGCATTTCTCAAAAGCAGGCGAACATGGAGTCCCAGGTTTATCCCATTCTCAAAAAGCATGGCTTAAGAAGCCCTGTTGTAGTGCTTTTACAAGCCGATGTCCGCAGAGATATGGATGTCCACCGGGATCTTTTTGAAACTCTCTACGCCAAGGTTCAGTTTGAATCCCCCGACCCTCTAAGAATCTGGCACTTAACATACTCAACATACCTGATTTTTTCGCCTTTGGAAGATATGACCATGGTCCCTGTGGGCAAATGGCCGGTGTTGATCTATTCCGATATGAACCTGAAATCCTTCTCAGACAAAACCCAGTCTTTATCGGACTGGGCTATTGGCTACATTACAGGGGGCAGTCAAATCCATGGTTCAAGGCGCCTTATCGCGCCAGGAGACACGTTGCATAAAGGCTGGCCTAATAAAACTATTCCCGTAGGGCAAACCCTTGGGCGCAACCTTACCATTGAGGCCAAAACCCATGTTATCTCCAATGACAGAATGAGGCTCCATATTCCTACAGCTCATTAGACGGTTTCCCGGAGTGGAGCTATTGCTTTCAAAGGCTCCTTGACCCTTTTTTATATATAATGTAAAAAAAACTGTGCTCTTTTTGAATTAATTGACGCTATTTAAAGTATTTGGAGAAAATATGTCTGTTTTTAAAAATCCTCTATTTTGTTTTTTTATTGTCATCATTATTCTGTGCTTTTCGCCCTTTACCGCCATGGCTCAAGAGGAGGATGTTCCCCTTGAGGAATTGCGAAAAATTGTGGAAAACGCGGCGCCCATGCCTTTTCCCGAACCCTATTTTACTCCTGACGAAACCGACTATTCCGCTGAATTGATATTCAAATATGACCTTGACCAGCGCCCTGTAAATATTGACTGGAATGATCACGATGTTTTTCCCAAATCAGCCCCAGTGCCGGCAAAGGGCGCCGGCCCTACTAAAATTACAAACACAACAAGTTACCCATACAGCTCCATCGTTCACATTTACATGTTGTACGGAAGCTCGGCAGCCGGGTGCTCCGGCGCGTTTATTCACAATACCCACACCATATTAACAGCAGGGCATTGCATATATCACAAAGAACTTGGCGGATATCCGGACGATATTATCGTGATCCCCGGTCAGAATGGCGGTAATTACCCCTTTGGCAACAAGTACGCCTATAATTGGGCCACAAACTCAAGTTGGATGAATTACGAGGATTACACTAAAGACTGGGGTGTTATCTTTGTTCAACCATTTGGCGGAAACACCGGCTATATGGACACAATATGGAACTCCAGTTATGATTTTTATTATAACAACGAGTTTGACACCGCCGGGTACCCTGGAGACACACCATACTCCGGAGAGGATATGTGGTGGGCCAGGGATGATGTTATCGGTGTCAATTACGCCATGCTTCAGATGAACTACGATTTTGGCGGCGACCCTTATCCCTGCATCCACGGCCAGAGCGGAAGCTCCATATATCTTAACCAGGGAGGGGGCAATTACGCTACTACAGCAGTCCTTACCCTTGCCAGTTGCCACGGAGTTAGAGTCTCTCAAAACATCGTTGACACTATCGAGACTTATGACTGCGGCGGCTGTCTGATTGACAACAAATGCTGGGATAACAACGAGGAAAATCCTAACAATGTCTGCCAGGTCTGCAACACAAGCAAATCCACAAACAGTTGGACCGACAATAACGGCAGAGCCTGCAACGACGACAAATACTGTAACGGTATAGATACATGCGGCGGCGGCTCCTGCTCGAAGCATAAAGGAGACCCATGCCCTGCTGATAAAGTCTGCGATGAAAAACTTCACTGCGTTGATCCTGACCAACTCGACGATGACGATGGCGACCCTGATGATGTATCCTGTTCCGACCTTCTGGAGCTCCTCTATAACACATGTGATCTATCTATCAGAAGCGGAGGCGAAAACCTGTCAGGGGACCAGGCGTATGACATGTGTAAAGAAGACGATGGCCCATGGGATTGCATCAGAGAATGCTCGGTTCACGACGATGTGGACAACTGCTCGGACTTTGTCCTCTGCCTGACCCAACTCTGCGAAGTATCCACCTCAGGAGGCGGTTCAGGTGGTGACGATGATGATAGCGGCGGCAATAACTGCGGCGGCTGACCACCGTGCCGCTGAACCCAATAACCCGACGACGCCGGCGTGCGGACGGCTATGAGCAGTGATCTGTATTATTCTGCTTGACCCTGCATTGAAACCTGTCATGCCAGGACGCGGCGAATTAATTGTAGGGGCAATTCGCGAATTGCCCACTCCCCACTACCTTTGGGAGAGGGGTTGGGGGCGAGGGCTTGCGTGACAAATAATCCAGCCCGGCATTTATAGTTATTTTACCATTACTTCAGCCCTTTTCCAGCTTAATAAATGATTTCCGCAAAATATATGATTTTTTGCGTTTTTTTCGACAATATCTTCTGCTTTTTCGTTGACGAAAAGAGGGTTTTTCTGTACATTCATCAAACATATTTTTCCATGGAGAAAACTGAATGGAATTCGAAAATAAGATTCCCGTAAATATTGAAGATGAAATGAAAAATTCCTATATCGATTACGCTATGAGCGTTATTGTGGGAAGAGCTCTTCCGGATATACGAGACGGGCTCAAGCCGGTGCACAGAAGAGTGCTTTACACCATGTATGAAAGCGGCAATGTACCGGGCCGCCCTTATCGTAAATCCGCACGCATCGTCGGTGATGTCATGGGTAATTACCATCCTCATGGAGACAGCGCCATTTATGACTCCATTGTCAGAATGGCCCAGTTGTTTTCCATGCGTTACAAGTTGGTGGATGGGCAGGGAAATTTCGGCTCCATTGATGGCGATCCCGCGGCGGCTTACAGATACACGGAAGTCAGAATGGAAAAGCTCTCCTCGGAGCTTATCGCCGATATCGAAAAAGATACTGTGGACTGGGTTCCCAATTATGATGATTCCAAAAAAGAGCCGATAGTTCTGCCGTCCAAGGTCCCCAACCTCCTTATGAACGGATCAGAGGGAATCGCCGTTGGAATGGCTACAAAGATACCACCCCACAATCTTGGAGAGCTGATAGACGGCGTTATCGCCCTTATTGACAACCCGGATATTACCGTCCGGGAATTGATGGAGCATATACCAGGGCCTGATTTCCCGACAGCGGGTTTTATTTTTGGCAGAAGCGGGATTATGCAAGCATACAAAACCGGTCGCGGCAGAGTTATTATGCGGGCCAAGATCGAAACCGAAAGGATGAAAAAGAGCAACAAGGAAGCGATCATCATCAGAGAGCTGCCTTACCAGGTAAATAAAGCCAAGCTTATCCAGGACATAGCCCAGCTTGTCAGAGACAAAAGAATCGAGGGAATTTCCGACCTTCGGGATGAATCGGATAAAGACGGAATCAGAGTTGTCATTGAGCTTAAAAGAGATGAAATGTCCGGCGTTATAATCAATCAGCTCTATAAAATGACCTACCTTCAATCCAGCTTCGGCGTAATCATGCTCACTCTGGTTGACGGGCAGCCAAAAGTATTGAACCTCAAGCAGGTACTGGAATTCTTCCTTCAATTCAGAAAAGAAGTTGTAACAAGAAGAACGGCTTTTCTGCTTGGAAAAGCCCAGGAGCGAGCCCATATTTTGGAAGGCTTGAAGATCGCCCTTGACAACCTCGATGAGGTCGTAAGGCTTATAAGAAGCTCAAAAACTCCCCCGGAGGCTAAACTAGGTCTCATGAGCCGATTCGAGCTTTCCGACGTGCAAGCCCAGGCTATTCTTGATATGCGCCTTCAAAGACTTACCGGCCTTGAAAGAGATAAAATAATCGCCGAATACCAGGAACTGCTTAAAGAGATAGAAAGGCTAAAAACAATTCTGGCCAACGAACAGCTTGTTCTCAATATCATTATGGATGAGCTTAATGAGGTAAAGGAGGGATTCGCGGACCCAAGGCGCACGGAAATCGTCGATGATTACGGCGAAATCGGCATTGAGGATATGATTGCCGAGGAAAACATGGTGGTTACCGTAAGCCATTCCGGATACATAAAAAGAAGCCCTCTTACAGAATACCGCGCCCAGAGAAGAGGAGGAAAAGGCAAAATCGGAATGGATACAAAAGAAGAGGATTTTGTGGAGCAGCTATTTGTGGCCACAACTCACACCTATTTCCTTTTCTTTACCACTACCGGGCGGGTCTATTGGCTTAAATGCTACGAACTTCCACAGGTTGGCAGAACCAGAAGAGGTAAAGCCATTGTCAACCTCCTTTCATTACAGGAGGGCGAGGAGGTTGCCACAATTTTACCTGTAAGGGATTTTGAACCAGGGACCAATATCATTTTCGCCACCAGAAGAGGCATCATCAAAAAGACCGACTTAATGGCATATTCAAATCCTCGTCCCTCAGGAATTATCGCCCTGAAAATCCAGGATGACGACCAGCTTATCGCGGTGCGCCTTTCAGAGGGCAATGACGATATTTTTCTGGCCACAAAAACAGGCAAGGCCATCAGGTTCAAAGACGACCAGGTGCGAAAAATGGGTCGCAACGCCACTGGAGTCAAGGGCATTACCCTCTCGGGCGACGATGAAATGGTGGGCTTGAGCCTGGTTAATGACGACGCCACAATCCTAACCATCACGGAAAACGGATATGGCAAAAGAACAAAGCTCTCTGAATATCGAACCCAGGGTCGCGGAGGCCAGGGAATCATCACTATTAAAACCAGCAAGCGAAATGGAAAAGTGGTCAGCTCCTGCAAAGTAACCGACCAGGACGAACTGATGCTTATCACTCAAAATGGAATGATCATCCGAATAAAGGTGGCCGACATCAGCGTTATCGGACGAAACACTCAGGGAGTCAGGCTCTTTGATCTGCGCCAGGGCGATAAAGTCATGGCTGTGGCAAATTTTGCTGAAAAAGAGGAAGAAGAAGAGTTGGAAGAGCTGGAGGATAATTCTTCTTTAGAAAAAGACGAAAAAGAACCTGAGCCCGAAATGTAATGCCATATGAGCCACCGGCGGCAATAAGCCCGCCCTGCTTTTTAAACCTTCCATAACCGGTCTATTGCCTTGCTTTGAAATCGTTCAGTTACACGGAGACTTTTGGAAAAAAACGGGGAGATGTACTTGTTGTCACCGGAATATGGTTGCCCGATTTTGGGTAAATGTTCTAAGCTTGTTCAATAAAAGATATTTCCCCAGGGGAGAGAAATGAGAAAACCCGGTAAACTTACGGTTTTGATAACAGGGTGTTCATCAGGCATCGGTAGAGCCCTGGCCCAGGAATTTTTTAGAAAAAACCACGTTGTGTTCGCCACAGCCAGAAACATCGGTTCCCTGGATGACATTGAGTGTGATAAGGGCAATAGTCTTTGTCTCGATGTCACTGATGAACAGTCAATACAAAAGGCGGTAAAGAAAGTAATTGATAAGCGGGGGAGGATTGATGTTCTTATAAACAATGGGGGATTTGGCTTGATGGGGCCGATTATTGAGACGCCCCTTACTGATTTTCGCAAGCAGTTTGAGGCAAATGTTGTTGGGCCTCTTGCCCTGGCTCAAACAGTGGCGCCGTACATGATAAATCAGAAATGGGGAATAATCGTAAACATGGGGAGCGTTTCGGGAATTCTCACATCACCCTTTGCCGGCCCTTATTGTGGATCAAAAGCCGCGCTTCATTCCATTTCCGACGCAATGAGAATGGAGCTTCTGCCTTTTGGGATAAAGGTAATTACAATGCAGCCCGGGGGTATTCTTTCAAAATTCGGTGATAACGCCACAGATATTCTTTACAAAATAATCAAACCCGATTCACTTTACGCGCCGATTTTGGAACATGTTAAAGGAAGGACCCGTGAAGGGCAGAAGGGCGCCATGAAGGCCGAGGTTTTCGCTCAAAAAGCAGTGGCCTTGATTACCTCGAAAAAACCTCCCGGACTGATTCGCCTGGGGACAAAATCATTCAGCATGCCGGCATATAAATGGGCTTTGCCCTTTCGGGTTATCGACAAAATTATGGCAGGTAAATTTGGTTTGACTGAGCTTGGCAGGTGATGAATCTGAAACCGGCGAGTTACGAATTGTTTATCGAGGCTGTTCTTCGCAAATCAATAAACGGCCAAAGGGAAATATTTAAATGGCGAAATCTTATGCCGGGGAATCAAGGTGGGTAAACAGAAGAAGGGAGCCCGAGGATAAAAGAGGAAAACTGTCTCAACTATTACAAATACCATTAACCCTTTTGTTTATCCTGCTTTGCCTGGCCATCGTGACCGCGGCGTTATGGCGGGCCTTTTTTTTGGCATCTACTTTATGCATTGCCATCCCGATTTTATTGCCCTTTACTTTTCGCAGCAATATTATGTGGCTGATTCGGCCGGCTCTTGTTTTGATTGTTTTTTCAGTGTTCGTTATTTTTCACAATACGCCCTTTTTTGAAATCCAGAACAGAATGAATTGTCTGAAAGACAAATTGGAGACTCACGGACCGGGTTCCTTTACCTGGGAAGAGAAACTTTCAATTTATGGCGCCAATCTGGTAATGGCGGCGGGGGG
>CAYSHR010000082.1:0-777 GCA_964430795.1 uncultured bacterium | reverse complement strand
TTTTGCAGGCAACCCTGAAGCTTCTCTTGAGACCTTGCTCTTGACCATAAATGGCGCCAAAGAGAGAAATTTCAAGTCTGATTTTCCAATGAAGTCCGATAAAGTACGAAAAACGCTAAAGAATTTTATTAATAAGCTGCCCAAAAGCTCTACTCCAGATGGAAAGCCGGTAAACATGGGGCAGAAAACTATTTTATGGAAAGGATATCAGGGAACGGAAAAGCGGGTTGCCCTGGCTTTGAATCCCTTTCGAATAAAGGCTAAAGCCCGGCCCGCCGACCTTGGCTGGAAAATTGAGGTGTCGGGTTGGGTCCGGGTAAGGTATCCGCCAAAAGCAAAGGTGAAGCTCTTTTCATTTCTTGGAAAACCCTTTTATTTCGAAGAGGGGCTGTTTTGGGCGTTGCAGCGCCAGGGTTGGCTTTTTCCCTATAAAGCGAATTGGTCATGGACCATTTACAGCGATGACCCCCGATTATGGGAATAGCCATGGAAAACCTTGATTTTTCTTTATCGCGCATAGAGTTGTGACATTGTAGGAAGATCGGAACAACACTCTCGATCACGACTCCGGCAACCATACTTTAGGGGACTTCAACGAACCGATTACCAATTCAGGGTAATCGTTCAGTTACAAGGGGCTTTTTGGAAAAGGGGGGAGATGTACTTGTTACGTGTCCCCGGATTTTCATATGAGATCGGGGTACACGATCCCCATTTCCCTGATATCATTGACAATGCCGGCCATTGTTGAGAAATGAGGTCATGTCCCCCGATCTC
>CAYSHR010000081.1:0-10215 GCA_964430795.1 uncultured bacterium | reverse complement strand
CGTCCTCCTCCTCCTCGTCCTCATCGTCGTCGTCGTCGTCCTCGTCGTCGTCATCGTCATCGTCGTCGTCATCATAATCGTCGTCATCATCGTCGTCGCCTGAGTGACCGACGAGGGAGGAGGACTCATTATCATCACATTCACAAGAAGCTAAAGAGAATAGAAAAATAAATATAATCAGTACAAGAAGAGGGTAAACATTTAACTTCAAAATAATCTCCTCACAAAAGAATGGTATTTGTCCGTTATTGCTTTTCTATTGCTCTGTCTAAAGCCGCGAATCAACGCTTTTTGAGTATCACGCCGGCCCGGTTGCCATGTTCAGGAGTCCATTTATTCTCTTTTGTTCCATACTAAAGAGGAACACCAAAAAAGGCTTACCAGCCTTTCTGCTCCAACCAGTTTACGGAATCTTTTCCGCCACACAAGTCCCACCCGCCGCACAGGGAGTGTCCGCAATTTGAATATTCCTCGTAAGAAGCTGTAATGGCTGGGCACTCTTTCAATCCGTCGTATGGCTCAAACTGTTGATGGTTGGGAATCATGTCTCCATTGCCTGTGAAACTACAAGGCGCCGCGGCGACATTCGCGCCGCAGGAAACAAAGCGATAGAGAACATCCTTTTCCCCTGAGGAAAAATCCTCACATTGGTATGGGCCTGCAGGATCTCCAGCGCCGACTACAGCCGTGTCCCTGATCCAATCAGCGTTGTTTGACGGGTCGGAACAATAACAGGAGTCGTTTTCACAGGAGTGGGTAAATGGTGAGCCATCGCCATAACGCCCCACCGTCCGCTGATGCATATATCCACAGCCGTCTTTCTCCCCGAACCATTCTTCAAGTTTTGCCAAATTGGACATGCCATCGTATAAAATCACAGCCGTATGATCCAAGCCGGTCCAGTTGTCCGAGTGATCAGCCAGGGACCTGTTGGCAGCGATGGTTATCAACGAGGCGCCCGCGCCGTGACTGATTCCTGATATGAGCAGATTCTTGCCGGTCCAGATTTGGTAAACATCTTTGCGAATACTCTCCATCACCCGGTCCATTCGATCAAATTCCTTGTAAAAAGGATAATTGCCTGCTTCATCTCCAGTCATAAAAGGCTGGGCGCATGCGGCAATAAAGCTTTTAGCGGCGTATTTCTCCAGAAGAGGATCATAACCCCCTTCGTGGCAGGTCTGGTCTCCTCCCGCCCAATAAACCAGGAGCCGATCACAGCCTTTTTCACAATGAGAAACATCCCATATGATTCTATAGTAGCAATCATCTTTCCCAGGTCCCAGACCTTCACACTGGCTGATCCGGGTTTCCGTGAATCCATCGCCAATATCATCATCGCCTCCCTGCCCTTGGCTTGTCGAAGGGTCATCATCGTCCCCTGAGCAGGCGATGAGAAAAAGAGCCGGAAAAAGCAGAAAAACTAAAAGGGCATATATAAAGATTTTTATCATTTTAGCCTCCGGATGATAAAGTAGAGATTGTTTTCGATTATCTGCTTACTATTTATGCTCCGCAGCCGCCGATTTCAACACAAATGCCATCCTCGCATGTCTGACCGGCAGGACAAGTGATTGGCGTGTTATCACAGGCGCCATGGATGCATTCATCTATAGTGCAAAGGTCCTGATCGTCACAATCACCGGAAGTCTCGCATTCCGCTTCACAGTCCACGCCTTCAAACAGACAGCTTACCCACTCCGGGTGGTCAATAAAGGGATTGCGGTTGCCCTGAAAACTGTAAACCACATCATTCCGTGATCTTTCCAATTGATCCACCGGATCGTCATAGTGCCATTCCAGCAACACCCAGAGCAGACCCATGTAGGCAACTGTCTCGTTGGCGCCTGTAATACTGTTGCTGATCAGGGATTGGCTGTCGCATAAAATCAGGTCGGGTTCCCAAAACCCGGTGACTCCGTGAAGGCCGCCCTCATAGCGTACATCGGCATAAAACAGCGCCCGGGCCACATCGCCCCGCCGCCCGTTCCAGGTCTCCCAGGTTCCGGTTGACTGGTTGCCGGTTCGCCAGTTGGAGTTGCCCGGGTAATTTCCGCTGCCGCCTCCCTGACCGTTGTTATATACAGTGGGCTTTTCATTGCAGCTTTGGTCGCAATACCGAAAAGGGAAATGACCTCGGGCGTTGTTATAATCGAGGTCGCTGATAAAAAGCATGTGACAGTCGGTATATGGATAGTTGTCTCCACTGCCGTTGTTGACCGGGAAGCCCATGGATTTCGGCCACGTATGTTCCCGGTTGTAGTAACTGTTTCCGCCCCCGAACTTTGGATAGGTCTGGTTTTTGTATATATCAAGAACAGAGCCCGGGTCGTTGGGGTCCTGGTCAGCCTGCTCGAGAACGTCCCATGTATCAGTCTCGGTTGAGCTATATGGAAAGCGGAGGTGGTCGTCAATTACAGCGTGGAGGGTCTGGCGCAATAAAGTGGGGCTGCTGGTGTTGACGTTGCTGTAGTAGCCTATGGGGGGAATCGCCTGGGCGCCCGAGGGCAAACCCAAAACCATAAGAGTCCCCAACAGCACGTTGAAAACCAAAGCAGTCGAAAGAAAAATTGTAAAAAAGAGGTGGCCTTCCTTTTTATGTCTCATGATTCTCCCCTTAATCTTACGATAAAATATTGTAAACCAACCCTAAAAACCATTGTATCAGCCAAAACAGGCTGCATCAACTTTTACTAAAGCTCAGGCTCCGGTTATCCCGCTTCCTTCTTCCTGCTTGAAAACCCTTTTACCTGGTGAGCAAAAGCCTCCAGGCGGGCATCTATCTCCACGCTGGGCTTCCCCGTATACATCATGTTGATGATGGGGATCATTTCGTGATCCCGGCGAATTCTTTCGGTCATGGACGCGGATACTGTGCCCAGCATACAATGAAAAGCAATGGCGTTTATGATTCCATGGGCCCCGTTCCTGGCAAAATGAGCCATCTTGGCCACATTCATAAGCACGTCCCTGTTGCCGCCGGGATTAATATATGGGGCGGCAAGGGCAAGGGCCTCTTTATATCCGGGCTCCTCTGCTCTTAGAACCTTTCCGCTAAGGAGAAAGCGGACACGAAGCTCTTCAAGCTTCTTGCGTACAAACAGGCCGGCAGCTCCCGCGGCGTCCATGAACCTGCTGTCGTCAATAGCCTCGGAGAGGTTGCGCCGCCAGGCAAACTCAACCACATCGAGGAGGAAAGGAGCGGGCCAGACCTCCAGCCCCAACTCTTCCAGCCGGTCAAACATGCCGGTGTTTCCAAAAGGATGGATTCTTGTATAAGGATCACCGGCCACTCCCACCACAGGCTTTTGCGGTTCCTGGTTGCGTTCAAGTTTCTCCAAGTCCCGAATCAAGGGTTTTAAGACATCCCCCAGCCGATCCTCGGCCAGCTTGTCCGCAAGAAGGGGCAGAATATCCGCGAATATTTTATCAACTTTTTTCTTGTCAACCGCGTAAGGGCGTATTTGCCGTTTTAGCTTTTGCAACTGATCGCAAACCACCATTCCGCGACCAAGGATGGTCATGGCGCCCAATCCGAAAAGTTCGAATTGCTCTGTTCCGTTGGGAGTTATCACCTCAACGCCCTTTATGCCCTGCCGATCAAGTATAAGTTGCATGGCATTGCCGTACTGGTGGAGCAGACAGGCGGCGGCGGTGCCGGGAAAAAAGAAGAGATCATCGTTGCGAATCGTTCCATGATCCAGGTGCTTCATCAGGTCGCCGGCGAGAATCGCATATGGATGGCATTCCTTGCCTGAACTGATTTTTTCGCCGTAAACCATGGTCTCCTGGTCTGGAGGGGGCAGTATTACAGGTTCCAAGCCGGCGAACTTCATGGCGCCAAAAAAAGCCCAGGCGTGATCCGCGAACAGGGGCATTACCATTCTACGCCCCATATACTGATCAATGGTTCCCTTTTTAAAATGGGGTTTCTTTCTGGCAGGTAAAGAATTCTGACCGGCGGCATTGCTCACCTCGTCGATAAATGCCTCAAGGCGGGTCACCAGGCCCGCCTCACCGCGATGTTCGTCAAACTCCAGAAAAAGAAAAGGCTGATCATCTACCGAACGCCCCAGAAACTTCATGGCAAAAGCATCAGGACCGCAGCCAAAGTTGGATATCACTACAGGAAACAGACGTCTATTGCGGGAGAGGAACTCCATGGCCTGGGCAATGTCCCGATTATATTTCCACGGAACTGTAAATCCCCGGGCTTCCAGGTCCACCGGTTCATCGGGCAGCATCTGCATGGGCACAGGAAGAACCCCGAGTTTCCGCAGGTGGCGAGAGAGGTTCAGGTTTTCAAAAGCGTCCACAATATTGTAGGGCTTTCCCAATAGAGCAAAAGCAAGGCCGTCATGATCGGCCAGAACTTCTTTTCCTCGCTCTCGCAAGTTAGCGTGGTAATGGTCCTGGACTTTCCGCGCGGCATCCAACGCGGCGGATATTTCATCTTTTGAAAAACCAAAAGAGGACAATTTTTCCCGCAGTTCAAGAACAAGCCTGGCCCGGGATGAAGCAAAGGAGACAGTGGGTATGACCACCTTGTCCGCGGCGAAGGTTTCCACCATAAAACCGGCGTTTTCCTCAAAAGGGCATAGGAAGCTCTTGCCCTTAGCGCCGTCAAGAACGTCTATCACCGCCGGTAAAAAGACAAAGTCAGCCTCCTTTTGCTCAAAAAGGGCTGAAACGTGACCATAAACCAGTTTGATGGGCAGGCAGGTTTCGGCTGTAAGTCTGCGAGTGCCCTGTTCCAAAACCGACATATTGCTGCGGCCCGGAAGGACCACTTTGAACCCCAATTTTTTTAAGAAGGTCGCCCAGTAAGGGAAAAGGTCGTACATCATTGACGCGCGAGGTATGCCGGCAATGCCCTTTTCAGGTTCCCCGCCGGCGTATGATTCCAGCAGTTCTTCCACTTCTCCAACAAGGTCGGGAATAACCTCTTCATCTCCACCCTTGCCAAGCACCCTGGAACTGAACTTTTCGCAGACATCTCCGAAAAAGGCTTTATCCTCTCCAATATCTATACGGGCCACCTGGCACATGTTGGAGCATGAAGAGCATTCGAAGGTCCGGGCTTTGACTTTCTTCACAGCGCCAAGACCCCTGAACCCGCTGGGTTCTTCCCCTATTTTGTCCATAGCCGCGACAGCGGCGCCGATAGCTCCGGAGATAAGATTATGAGGATGGATTGTCACCGGTTTGCCAAGGAGCTGCTCAAAAGCCGCGATTACCGCCTGGTTGGAGGCCACTCCCCCCTGGAAAACCACATTCTCCCCGATTTCCCGTCCCGACACAACTCTCTCCAGGTAGTTTTTTGTAACGCTGCGAGCCAGTCCGGCCAGTATGTCAGAAAGCCGGCCCCCTTGCCGGCGCGCGTTAACCACCTCCGCGTCCATAAACACAGTGCACTGGCTGCCCAGGTCCGCGGAATTCATGGATGTCATGGCTATGTTGGAGAACTCCTCCTCAATGGCCACACCCAGGGCTTCACCCTGCTCTTCCAGAAAAGAACCTGTGCCCGCGGCGCATATTTTGTTCATCACAAAATCAACGATCCGGCCGTTCCTGACAGAGACATATTTGGAATCCTGGCCGCCGATTTCCAATATAGTGTCCACTTCGGGCAGCACATGTTTTGCTCCAAGAAGCTGGCATGTAATCTCGTTCTTTACCACGTCGGCGCCCAGCAACCTGCCGGCCAGATGCCGACCGCTGCCTGTGGCGCCCAGACCCAATACAGAGAGCCTGTCGCCAAAGCGGTCGCGCAGGATATCCATTCCTTTTCCCAATACTCCAATGGGGTTGCCCTGGGTCCTTAGATAAATTCCATCAAGGACTTCTCCGGCAGGGGAGAGCAGACAAAAATCGGTGGAGACAGAACCTACATCCACGCCAAGGTAAGCACTAAACTCGCCGGTAGCCGAAACCCGGGATTGGGCGTATTTTGCATGATCTGAAATCTCCAGAGGCGTGATTTTCCAGTCAAACCCATTCTCAGATTGTTGCCTGGCGCTTTTTTCATCGCACTTTTTATCCGCTAATTCAAGATGAGTCAACAAGTCCGGGAGGGAGATGGGCTCGGCGGAATTTGCCCCAGCCCGCGCCACGCCCACGGCCTCGTAAAATTGTGGGTCAGGGGCGATAAGCAGCTCTTTTTCAGTAACTCCAAACACCTCCAGAAAAGCCAGATAGAGACCGGGATTTAAGGCGCCTCCTCCAAGGAATAGAGTTGGGTATGCCAGATCACCGCCTCTAAGAAGGGTCGCCCTGTAATTACGGGCCAAAGCCAGGCAGAGTCCGAAAGCGATTTCAGGAGGCGGGGTGCCCTTCTGCTGCAAGTGAATCATATCCGATTTGGCAAAGACCGCGCACCTGCCGGCTACTGTAGCGCCACGATCAGCTTTCGCGGCCATGGAGGAAAACTCCTCGATGGTCAATCCCAGGCGAACCGCCTGCTGCTCCAGGAAAGCGCCGGAACCGGCGGCGCACTGGTCATTGATGGAGAAGGAATCGAGCTCACCACTTGATCCAAGCTTGATCCACTTTGATTGATGGCCTCCGATTTCGATAATCCCACGGGCTTTTGGATATTGTTGGGCAACAGCTCCGGTGACGGCCACCAGATCGTTTTCCACATGCACGCCGGGCAGACCATCAAAAAAGCCCTTTCCCCCACCTGTAACGCCAAAACGAAGAGGATGGTTTATTTCCCCGGCCAGCCTTCTTGCCAATTCAGCGGTTCGCCGGGCTGGAGAGCCGAAAACCGTCAGCTTTTCCCCGCGGATTGTCTCTCCTTGGTCATCAAGAGCCACACCCTTGATGGTGACCGATCCTATATCAAGGCCAATAGAGGCCAATCCGGTCTCTTTCAAATCCATCTCCGATTTACATTTTAAAGGTCGCGAATAACGTTCCATGGATCATAACTTTTCACCATGGAAATGTTGCTGTAACAGAGAATCTTTAAGTTATCAAGCATAGATTGGCTTCATTACCATTAAAAATTTGACCCCCTAATCCCCAAACAGTACAATATTACTTGTGCGATGTAACAAGTCGCCATGGCGACCATATTTAACTCCCGCTTCCATCGTTTTTGATGGAGCAAAAAAAGGAGTCAGGTATGAGTAAAAAATGAAAAAGATAATTATAGTTGCCCTTTTATTGTTATTGGCGTGCATGCTGATAATCGGGTTGTCGTGTGACAAAGACAATGGCGATAACGTGGATGACGACGACAATGAGGGCGACGATGATGACTTTGTAGGCGAGACCTGTTTTGGATTTCCTGACAGTATTTATCCCGAATTGATAAGCGTCACCGCTATTGTAAACGGAGCGGAGGTAGAAATGCCCGTAACAATAACTACTGCCGACACCCTGACCCTGGCCCTTGAATATTTCGATCAGGACTGCAACCTCGATGGAGGATATATTTATATAGGCCCCAACGGCCTTAATGATGGTTGTGCTGAAGGCGGCGACGCGCAGATAAACGAATTGAGTGAGTATGTTTTCCTGGAAATTGATTTCCAGAATATCGGCTGCTCCAGTGAGGAAGAAGGGGCGCCTTATCTCTTGGAACTCGATCCAGCGGACCTGGTTATTCCCGACGACGTAACAAGAAATTGCCCATGGGTAATTAGACTTTATGATTCTTGCATTTATGAAAATCAAGGCGACTGGCATAATAGCGTCTCTACTTTTGATGTCACTGTTGAGCCTGTGAAGTGAAGAAGTAGAGGGGCGGCTTGATTGCTAATGCAAATTGGCAATCAAGTCCCTTTTTCTTCTTAAGCGAGCCCGGTGTTTTTCCAGCCTCGTTTATCTTTTTCCCCGCCAAAGAAAGAGGGTTGCCAAAATCCTCTCCAGGGCCTATTTTCAGATTATGGTATCAACAACTTATCGCGCCACAATTTTCAATCCTGTTTCCTGGGAGAAAACGGAGATGTTTTCTGATGGCGCCCTTGTGGTTTCCCCTGATGGAACTATTGAATATTGCGGATCGAGAGAAAAGGCGCCCAAGATCGAGGATGGAGAGCAGATCGACAAATCCGGTTACATAATCATGCCCGGATTCATTGACGCCCACTGTCATGTCGCCCAGGAAAGGGCGGCCAACCATCGTTATGGCCTGCTTTTGCCCTGGCTGAATAAAGTGGTTTTTCCTCTTGAAATAAACTACACAAGAAAGGTTGCTTTGGTCGAGGCGCCAAAATTCTTTACCCAGCTTTTATCTCTGGGAACAACTACCGCCGGCGCCTATGTTACTGTTTCAACCGGGGCAACCGATGAGGTATTTAAAGCCGCCGGAAAAACCGGCATTCGGGGAATTATCGGCAAGGTCATGATGGACCGCAACAGTCCAAAAGGTCTTTTGGAAGAGACTTCCGAATCATTGTCCTCTTCAGTCTCTCTTTGTGAAAAATGGCACAATAAGGAAAAGGGCAGATTAAAATATGCCTTTACCCCAAGATTCGCTCTGACCTGTTCAAGGGAACTGATGGAAGGCGCCGGCGGTGAAGCGGCCGACAGGGGTGCCCATGTCATGACCCACGTCTCGGAAAACAAAGAGGAAATAAAAGAGGTTCTAAAGCTTTTTCCCCGCCACAAATCTTACTTGGAGATATACAACGATCTTGGATTGCTTGGTCAAAAAACAACCCTTGCCCACGCAATACATATGAATAAAAGGGATTGGGACATTATAAAAGAGAAAGGCGTCGGAATTGCTCATTGCCCTTCGTCTAATCTTCTACTTGAAAGCGGCATCCTGGATATTTCCCATCCGGCAAAAAGAGACGTTGATCTTGGTCTCGGCTCTGATATCGGCGCGGGCAGCGATCCCGCCCTTCCAGTTGTAGCAGCCTGGGCGGTGGCAAGTCAGAGCGCCAGAAAAGTTCTTGATCATAGTTATTACAATATAAATGCCGACCTTGCCTTATACATGCTTACCCTGGGGGGCGCAAGAGCGCTGGGAATTGAAAACGAGACCGGGAATTTCGAAAAAGGAAAAGAGGCGGATTTTATTGTTGTGGATCCCAGGCCATCTTTGCCCTTTAATGACTGGTCTGATAAAAGGGATTTCAATTCATTAATATGGGCGCTGATTTTGCGCTTTCGCCGGGAAGCTGTTTTGGAAACCTTTGTAAGAGGAAAACGGGTATATGCCCAACAGGGTTGAAAAAAACCAAAAAGGGAAAGAGTAGATTATGACAATGGTTGACGCGAAAACTCGACTGATAATGGCGCTGGATGTCTCTTCTGTTGAAGAAGCAAAAGAACTTGTCAAGACCCTTGACGGTGCTGTCTCTTTTTTTAAAATCGGGCTGGAGCTTCAAGTTGTTGGGGGCGTTGAGTTAGCCAAAACCCTTCTTGAACAGGAGAAACAAGTCTTCCTTGACCTGAAATATTTCGATGTCGATGCTACAGTCGAAAGGGCGGTTGCCCGAGTCGCCGACTTGGGAGCATCCTTTCTTACTGTCCACGGAAACCATAAAACAATTCAAGCAGCGGTCAGGGGCAGAGGCGACGCGAATTTGAAGATACTCGCGGTAACCGTTTTGACAAGCCTTGACGAAGGGGACATCAGGGAGTTGGGATATGGTGTCACAGTAGAGGATTTAGTGATGTTTCGCGCCCGAAAGGCCCTTGAATCCGGTTGCGATGGCGTAGTTGCTTCCGGTAGAGAGGCCGGCGCCATTCGCGCTTTTGCCAATGACGGACTGGTGATTGTTACCCCCGGCATTCGCCCCAAAGGCGTAGGTGCGGACGAGCAGAAAAGAGCTGTTGAGCCTGCCCAGGCAATTAGAGCGGGAGCGGATTATTTAGTAGTAGGGCGCCCCATTCGAGACGCACCCAATCCTAAACAGGCAGCTTTGGAAATTATTGCCCAGATGCAAAAAGCTTTCGACTCCATGTAAACCTTTGCCCTGCTTCAATCCCTTGACTTTAAACAACATTTCAGATATTCTGATTAATTAGGAAAGTTTATTCGCCGTCACCCTCTTCTTTGGGGAACATCAATTATGAAAAAATATTCACTTATATTCCTTATTTTAGTCCTGGTTTTGTCCATACCTTTGTTCATGACCGCCTGCACTTCTTCTTCAAAGGACTCATCTGAATTTAATGATGACGGCGATCAAATGGACCCAAAAGACGATGACGATATATCTCCTGATGACGATGATTCAGGTGATGACGACG
>CAYSHR010000080.1:0-10271 GCA_964430795.1 uncultured bacterium | reverse complement strand
AAATCGTCTTTACATACTTTCGGGTCTCGCTAAAACCGATCAGCTCGATCATTTCGTCATACTCTCGGCCCGGATTGGCGCCCCACCAGCGTTTCGCTCTTGATCCTCCGGCATTATATCCGGCCAGAGCTTTTGCCACGTCATTATCATTATTGGTCATCAACCGCTTAAAATACCAGGTTCCAAAGTCGGCGCTGTTTTCGGGCTTGTAAAGGTCCGATGTCTTGAAATTCTTTATACCCCGTTTTTTAGCGATCCATCTCGCCGTAGATGGCATTATCTGAAAAAGTCCCCTGGCACCGGCCCAACTTTTCGCCGAAACCTGAAAGGCGCTCTCCTGCTTAACCAGGGCAATAACAAGATATGGATCGAGTTCATGACGCTTTGAAACATCCTGGATTAACTCCCAGAAAAGAAGAGGAAACTGCCTCCTGGCGTTTATTCTGTGTGGGTCAAAAAGAGCGCCCCTTCTTATTATGCCGGCTGTTTTATTTGACGCGTAAGTCGCCCAGAGATTCCATTGACAAAGAGAAAACATTATGCCGGCAATGTATTCGCCATAGGGCGCGTCGGACAGGTTCTTGTGTATATATTTCGCCTCATCAAAAGCAAGCGAAATCTCCTGGCCATGATAAAGAGCGAGGAAATTTGACGCCAGCCGTTTTATTCCTTTGTGGCCAAACTCAGCAAAGTATTCCAGTGCGATTTTGGCGCCGCCGTCAAAATTGTCTCCGCCGCCACCCTCCTGTGCCCACTCAGGCGCCAACCTTGGAATGGGCATGGGAGGCATCATAAATTCCCACGGAACATTTTCGCAAAGACGCTCTTTGAGAATAAAGCTTGTTTCGCCCATCTGCTCAAGGCGAACCTGGGCGGCCAGTCCGTAGTAAGTGCCGAATAAATTCTGAGCAACCCATAAAAAGTCATCTTTGGCGCCGGATTTGTCGCCCATATTCAAATATGCTCTGCCCCGCCAGTAAACAACTTTGTCGCGGTCCTTGTGATCGGGAAATTCCTTTATGAATCTTGTAAAAAGCTTCGCCGCTTTTGAAAAGTCGCCGTTTAGATAAAAAGAGAAACCTCCCTGCCACAAGGCATCGTCCAGCAGGTATTTTCCTTGCCATTTTTCCAGGAATATTCCCATATGTTTTGCCGCCGATAAAAAATCGTAGCTGTCGAAATTCTGAAATCCAATAAGATATCGGGCATGGAGCGCGGCCTCGGTCCCGGAGTAATCAGCCATAACCTTGTAATAGCTCGTCCTGGGCTTTCCCTTGAAATCCCGCCCTTTTTCGGCCATGGCCCACCTGAGCATAAGTGCGCCCTGAGCTGATCTCGATCTAGGAAATCTGTTCTCGATGGACTTTAAAAGTCTTCTCGCGTCTTTTCTTTTACGCCGGATCAAAAGGCAATCAACCTCTTTGAGCCTGGTCTTCCAGCCTCCATAAAGACCGACCGAAGTTCTGGCCAGCCTGCCGCAATCCCACAGTCTTCTATCGTATATAGCCCGGTCGATCATTTCGGAAAGGTCGTTTTTTTCAGGCGGGATAATTTTCCCATGTCCATCTTTTCTCATCTTTTCCCCGAGATATTTCGCTCTTTCGCGCCACGACGCGTCACGATAAAGGTACGCGGCTCTGCCAAGTTCTCTTGCAGCCTCGTTGTGTCGCCCGGCGCCAAAAAGCGCCTCTCCTTTTAAGGTCGCGACCCTGCCCAAAAACATATCCGGGTAATCCTTTTGAAAATCGCCTGCCTCCTTAATTGCTTTTTTCCACTCGCCCACGCTGATTAAACCTTCAATTAAAATCAACCTGATTTCCGGCGTAAAACGGCTATATCTGAATCTCGTTATATGATTTTCGCAGGGTTTGATCAGGGCCGCCACCTCGCCCTTTTGATAACCACGGGCAATCCATTTATAAGAAGCGTGGTCAGCTAAAGGCGCGTCAACGCCTGAAAGTTCCTCGTATATTTTATAAGCTTTTTCCGCTGATTTTTCCTCAAGGGCCAAAGCGGCTAAAAAGTCATTATCCCCGCCAAACGCCCTTGAGAGAAACAGGCAGGATAGAAATGTAATAACAAAAAAGCAGGTAACTCTTGTCGTCATATATTTACTCGTTTCCATATTATTGATTATTGTTTAAAGCATCAGTTGTAACCGAATAAGGTAAATAGGGCAGGATATTTTCTCTTCGCGCCTTTATTCCCTCTTCAGTCAAATGAATCAATTCCATCTCGTGCAATTGTTCTATATCTCTTAATAGGGTCCGCGGCTGCACTTTTGAATACGCGTATCTGGAATTTTGCGACATAATCGCATATATATCTCCTGACTTAATAAAATCGTCGGCTTTTGAAATATCCCGAAGCAGGTCTCTTATTCTCGAATTCCTCGCTGTCTTTTTTTTCTTCCTGAATGTTTGATAAATATAGTTTGTCCATGTCAGGTCAAGAACTTGTTCTCCAAGATAGGCAAGCTGCCCGTTAAGTCCATCTAAAAACCCTTGAACTGAATATTCTAAAAAAGGAATAATATCCCCTCTTGATTTACTCGCCATATCAAGTTGGCGATAATATTCTGTTCGGGTAGCGTTATAATGGCTGCTCAACAGGTGGGCCGCGGGAACAGGAAAACCGGATTCAACAAGGATTTGAAATTCAACCATTCTGGCAGTCCGGCCGTTTCCATCTCCAAATGGATGTATCCACGCCAGGTATAAATGGGCGAGGATTGCTTTTATCAATCCACCTACTTTCTCCATACCATCTTTTGAAAGAAAGTCTTTTCCGTTTATCCAGCCACATAATTTTTCCACTAAATATTCACAATCCTCAGGTGGCGCTCCCGGGTATCTCATGACGCCTACATTGTGTATTCTGATTTTTCCAGGCACAACCTCCTCGGACAGCTTGAGCTCCTTTAGTATGGATTTGTTAATTTCCTTGATTCCTTGCAGGTTGACTACTGGTTTTTCATCATGATTGAAACCGGAAACAATTTTATTGAACAAATTTACCATATTGTCCACCTCGATTCCCAGGTACTCCTTCGAGGGGGGCAATTCCAGTTCGTGGTCAAGATATTTTCTGACATCTTCCTCGGTTAATGTGTTGCCCTCTATTGCCGTTGTCCCATGAGCGCCTTTGGCAAGAAAAACCGCATAGAGTTCCTGGGCAATATCCGGTTCCAATGGAGTTGTCTTAATATGTTCAATTTTTGATTTGCATTCCCCCAGCATTATCCAAAAAGACGCGGGTGCCGGCTTTAAAGAAACTTTAAATGTCAGCCAGGGATGGGTTTTTTCACATTTTCTCATCATTGCCTCCATTTAAATGAAGCGAATCACAGATATTTCGATCTTTTTGCGCGATTGCCTCGACCACTATATCATAAATAATCGGCTTTTATTTTGACATGCTTGATTAATTTATAATAAGCATTATTTTTACCATATTTTCATTTAGTTAACACAATAATAAATCGTACAAACAATTAATCTGGATATTACTTTGGCGATAAATTCCATACTAATTGGCATGGCGTTGAGCAAGAATGAGACCGTTCTGATGAAATATCTTTAACCATAGAGTCCAGCAGGGTGAGGCGAATTGATCATATCCGCCTCAGGTTGTCATCCGCGTCTTGCGGCTGACCGGGCTTGCCCGCTTCGCCAGGCAAACAAAAAACGGGCAGAGCCGAAGCTTCACCCGAATTTTTGTTTTGAGATTTTATTTTTCAGCAACCACATCCATCATCATCGTCGTCATCGTCTCCAGAAGCGTCATCGTCATCAGAAGCATCATCGTCGTCCGCGGAATCATCGTCGTCGTCAGCGTCATCGTCATCGGTACTTGGTTCGCCAACATTCAACACGATGGTGTAATCAATGCCCGCGTCGGTTTTTCTGGAGGAATTGTAGGGAGACACAATAAGATAAGCTTTATCGTATGTGGATCCAAATCCATCAAGGGTTGCCTGGCCTACTCCATCCTCAACGCTTATCTGGGTAAGTTCATATGAGGCGGCGCCGGTCATGGCCACAATCTGCACATACCATTCAATATCTCTGCCACCGACTTTGGATTCGCCCTCAAAGTCAATATAAAGAGTATCGTCTCCGGCTTTGGCGTCTGGAGGAGTAAGCTCGATATAGTTTGTTCCGTAAAGTTGAGGAGACCTGTTGTGGGCTGGTTCATAGGTTTCAGGATAGTCGATTACTTCTCCTTGAATGTGGAATTCAGGATATATGGCACCCTCTTCATAATCGTCCATAAAGAGGTTCCAAAGGGTAAATACAGGGAATTCCTCGGTTATGCTGGTTTCTTGCCCCCCCAGGACATTATTGGCGGAACCCCACATACTGCCGTTGCAACCGTCATTCCAGAGATCCCAGACAGCCTGGAGTCCACCGAAATTCTCGGAAAAATATTTCCACCAGATTACTCTGCCGTAAACTTGCCTGAACTCTTCTGTGTCAAGGGCGAAATATGGCTTATCCGCGTATTCAGTAATCTGATAACCGTAATAATTGAGATCGTCGAATGCCTGATCCTCAGCCCAGGTCGCTGTTCCCTCAACCCCCCAGTTGTTTCCAGGGCTCATATATGAGACGCAACCACCGGGTAGAAAAGCAATAGTAAATTGAAGGGTGTGAAAAAATTCATGGGATGAGACATCTTTTGTGGCGCCCTCGTGACCTAAAATGTCAGGATGGAAAACCATATAGGGCTGATAATTATCGTAGATAGTCGTATAGGCGCCTGAGAAACTGATGTTTGGCGCTTCATCACCGGAGTTCCCCAGGTAGACATCAATATAATATGTATCGGACAGCAGTACAGGCTCAAAAACCCAATCCACTACCTCAATATCCCATATCTGTTCAAAAAGCACGCTCCAGTCAATAATATCCGCTTGAGTATAGGTGGTGTTGGGGCCCCAAAGAAAATTAAAGTGCTCTGTTTGATATGTGTTTGTTGTAAAGCCGCCGTTGGGATTGAAACCTAGACCGTTTTTAGATTTTCTAACTGGCGCGTCTTTTGTTTTCGGGGAAAGGTATTTCTCAATAATGTCCTGAATTTCAGGAGAGGCGCTTTTGGCCAGTTCTTTTATTGTGATTATTTCAGGAGTCGCGCAGAACCATGCTCCCTGTGGTGATCTTTCAATACGTAAATTATCGGGTAGTTTTTCCGGATCAAATAACGCGTAGGTTTTGTATAGGGCCACCTGCCCTTGATCGAGAGATGTTTTCATGGCGAAATCGTCAATTATTTTCAAAGTCGCCGACGGGTCGTATGCCATTGCCGCTGTGGAAAAACAAAAAATTAAGATAATCAGAATAGCGCTCGTTAAATGAAATTTTTTCATGTGGAGATCCTCTTCTTGTTATATTATTTGCAACGTCAGATTATTCCGCTTCCCCAGCACAAAACACATAAGTGGGATATAATTCATTACCGACGGTGAATTATAAGAGAATAAATCTCTAAGTCAAAGATTTTTTAAATATAAGTTATGCTATAGTCGTTGGCTACTTTTATTAGAACATGTTAAAAATGTAAGTATCATTTTTGCCCGATTGGTGGAGGTTATAATCAATAATAAAAACCCCTGGGGAGATTAAAAACCTTGCCAAAAAAAATCAAAAACTATGATCCCGATCTTTTTGCCCCTGTTCCAGCGGGAATGTTTGGATTTGAGAAACATTACTGGGATAGAGGTTACAAGACTATCGCCGGAGTTGATGAAGCTGGGCGGGGACCCCTGGCCGGTCCGGTTATGGCCGCGGCTGTTATTCTTACTCCCGAATTTGATATAAGCGGAATAGATGACTCGAAAAAATTATCGGAAAAAGCGAGAGAAGCTCTTTATGAAAGAATTACCGCAAAGGCCAAAACCTGGGCGGTGGCTTTGGTCGATGCTGGGGAAATCGACAGAATCAACATCCTCCAATCCACAAAAAAGGCGATGGTAAAGGCTATCCATAGCTTAAAAGCACAACCTGATTACGTTCTTGTGGACGGAAATCAGAGATTGAAAATCGACCTTCGCCAGCAGACAATCGTAGGCGGCGACGGGAAATCGGCCAGCATCGCGGCAGCAAGCATTCTGGCAAAGGTGGCAAGGGACCGGTTGATGGCGAGATACCATGAGAAATGGCCGGAGTATGATTTTTTGGCCCACAAAGGCTATGCTACTAAAAAGCACATGGAAGCGATAAAAAAATATGGCCCCTGCCCTATGCATAGAATGACCTTCAATAAGGTGAAGGAATTTAATAAAAAATGACGCTATCGACAAAAGAAATTGGCGACAAGGGTGAGATTCTTGCTCTTGGTCGTTTAAAAAAAATGGGCTATAAGATTATCAATAGAAATCTATCCACCCGATATGGGGAGATTGATATTCTGGCCAAACATGAAAACACCCTTGTTATTGTTGAAGTGAAGTCCCTTATCGAAGAATCGGAATTTGGAAGCCCGGTTCTTCGTGTGGGGCAAAAGAAGATGGTAAAACTTCACAAAATGGCTCTTATGCTGATGCAGAAATATAACCTGGTAAATACAGATTTCAGATTTGATGTCGTTATTGTTGATTTATCCGGGAGAAAACCTGATATTGAGGTTATCAAGAACGCGTTTTAGGAATTTTCATGAAGCTGAAGTCGGCAAAATATCCTGGTAGAATCCGAAACAGGATGATTGTTGTCTTTCTGATTCCAACAGTTCTACTCATGGCCTGTTCAGGTCTCTATTATTACATGCTGGCCAAACAATCCCTTGAAAAGGAGATGGGCAGAAGGCTTCAGACTCTGGCCGCAGGCTCCGTTCAGGCAATTTCAGGGGAAGCGGTCACCAGGTTTATCCCAGGTGATGAAACAGGGCGATCCTATCAAAACGCCAGGGAAAAACTTCGAAATCTGAGAGACCGGGCGGACGCGGATAAAATTTTCGTTTTCACACCCTCCTATAAATTTCTTCTCCATACCCAAGACCATGTAACCCTTGGGTCCCGCCACGAAAGATTGAGTGCTGATGAAACCGAGATAAAAGAAGTAATCTCAACTGGGAAAACCGTCTCCTCCCCCATGTTCCCCGGCGAGAATGGTAAATGGTTCAAAGCCGGATATGCTCCAATAATTGAGGATGGAAAAGTAACCGCCCTTGTCGGTGTATACGCCGGAGTCCGATTCTTCACAGTGCTTAAGAGCATGGGCAGGAGCATGACCTTCTCGGCCATCGCCGGCGTATTGGGCGTCATTCTCCTGAGTCTCTTTGTTGCCCGAGGCATTGAGAGGCCGGTCTCAAAACTGGTGGAGTCGGCAAGGAGAATCGGTGCCGGCGAACTGGATCATCAGATAGCTCCCACAACAAGGGATGAAATAGGCTTCCTGGCTGATACTCTAAATGAAATGAGAAGGAACATTGTCGAAAGAGACAGATATCTCCAGATGCTCCAGAGAGGCATCGCCCACGAAGTGAGAAATCCTCTGGGGGGCATGGGGCTCTTCTGCGATATCCTTTCCGAGGAACTTGGCGATGACGAAAAGAAAATACGCCATGTTCAAAAAATCAGGCGGGAAGTTGATGGTCTTAATAAAGTTGTAAATGATTTTCTCGATTTTACAAGAGAGGTCAGTCTTGATATCAGAAACGTGGACCTCAGTTCTTTTTTAAGCGATATTCTTATGCATTACTCTGTGGCTCTCGAAGGAAAAAAGATCGATATCGTCAAAAGGATTGATGACGATTTGAGCGACGTTCGATTTGATCCGGAGCTGGTTAGAAGAGCTCTTTTTAATTTAATAAACAATGGAATCCAGGCCATGCCCAAGGGAGGCAGATTGTCCATCTCGGCTTTTGTAAAGGATGATATGCTGGCCCTTCAAGTGGCGGACACCGGCATGGGAATCTCAGAGGAAGATATGGAAAATATCTATACACCCTTCTACACAACCAAAGACAAGGGCACCGGTCTTGGCCTTCCATTTACAAAAAAAATAGCTGAAAACCATGGTGGAGAATTGGAAATAGAAAGCAATCCGGGGCAAGGATCAAAGATAACCCTTTTAATAAATCTTGCCCGGGAAGAAATAATCAGGAGTTAGAAGATGGCAAAGATACTCATAGTCGAAGACAACGATACCATGCGCGAGGGAATGCAAACCATTATCACCAAAATGGGACACAATGTATACGGCGCCACCGGAGGAAAGGTTGGATTGAATATTTTCGACGAAGAAGGAGAATTCGATTTTGTCCTTACAGACCTGAAAATGGAAGGAATGGACGGGATAGAAGTACTTGAAAGTGTAAAAAGAAGAAACCCGGAATGCGTTGTGGTTATCATAACAGCCTATGGAACTATCGAGACCGCTGTTGACGCTATAAAAAAGGGCGCTTTTGACTTTATAACCAAGCCCTTCTCTCAAGAGGTTTTAAGGCTCAAAGTAAACCAGGCCCTTGAGATGAGCGAACTGAAAAACGCGAAAGCCCGGCTGGAGGGAGAAACCGAATACTTAAGAACCAGGGAAAAGGAATATTTCGGATTTGGTGAAATGATAGGGCAATCCGCTCCCATGCAAAATATCATTGAAACAATAAAGAAGGTCTCAACAAGCGATTCATCGGTTTTTATTCAAGGTGAATCGGGTACGGGAAAAGAATTGATAGCAAGAGCGATTCATTACTCAAGCCCCAGAGCTCAAAAGCCGTTTATCAAGGTTAATTGTTCCGCTCTTGCTGAAAGTCTTCTGGAAAGCGAACTCTTTGGACATGAGAAAGGCTCTTTTACCGGAGCCATCAAGCGCAAGCTCGGCAGGTTTGAGTTGGCGGACAAAGGCACCCTGTTTCTTGATGAGATTGGGGACCTCTCCCCCATGATTCAACTGAAATTGTTGAGGGTTTTACAGGAACGGGAGTTTGAAAGAGTTGGAGGAACCACCACAATAAAAGTGGACGTCCGAGTTATCTGCGCCACCAACAAAGACCTTGTGGAGCAGATTCAAAAGGGCTCCTTTAGAGATGATCTCTATTATAGATTGCATATTGTGCCTATTGATCTACCTCCATTAAGAGAGCGCAAAGATGACATTCCTGATCTTACCTCCCACTTTTTGAAAAAGCTTTCTAAAAGAACCAGGAAAAAGATCAATAGCGTCTCTGCCCAGGCCATGACTACTTTATGCGACTATAACTGGCCTGGAAACATTCGAGAGTTGGAGAATGTTATCGAGCAGTCCATGGTTCTGTGTGAAGACCAAATCCTTGGCGCGGATGATCTGCCCGGTTTTGTAAACGCCGTGCACAGTCTGCCCAGCTACAGGCTCCAACTTGGCAAGAAACCCCTGACTGAAATCCTTGAGGACCTTGAGCGTGAACTTATAAAAGAGGCTTATGAAAAAGCCGGGAAAGTAAAAACCGAAACCGCCAAAACCCTGGGAATAAAAACCAGCGCTCTTTATTACAAGTTGGAAAAATACGGATTATTATAGATTGGGCAACTGATCATCGATCCTTTTTTTCAACAAAAACAGAGGTAATCAAAGTAGAATCATGAGGCGGGCATTATCAACATTAATTATCCTGATCTTCCTCTGGGTTGGAATCTTTCCCTTGTGGCCCGCCCTTGCCCAAACCAACCTCTCCAGGGCAACTATAAACATTACAGCTTCTGACGCGAAAATCAGAACCTACGAAAAACGACTGGAAACCCTTGAAAAAGAGAAAACGGAGCTATCAAGGGATATTAGAAAACTTAGGAGCCAACTTGGCGCCCTGAGTAAAGATATTTCAAAACTTAAAGCTCAGAAGGATAGAGGCTTTTTTGCCAATGCCCGCCTTCAAAGATTGCTGGCAAACCATCTTGAAATCAGTCAAAAGCTTGAAAAAATAGAATCCAATCTTCAGATAAACCGGGAACAGCGGCTGAATCTGAAGAATAAGCTACGCCAGGTATATGATTCAAAAATCTCTCAGATTGTTCAATCCCTTACACGGGAAAAAGACCGGGGTAAACAGATTCACCTTGTACACGAATACTTTCGTTTTCAGGAAAGGGCAAAAAGATTAAAGGCAAGCTCAGGCGCCGATAGATCCATTGGCGACTTCTCAATTGAACTGGACCCCCTGGATGGTCCCAGAGAAATCACTGAAAAAATTAACATGTTGCAGGATCGTGTTTCGCGATTGGAGATGGTGATTTTACAAATCGATAAAGAGATTGCTCGTCTAAAGGAGAAGAGAGCCCTTGCCGTTGAGATGCGGCAAGG
>CAYSHR010000079.1:0-10389 GCA_964430795.1 uncultured bacterium | reverse complement strand
TATAATCTTCCTTCTTGTAATTATATTTGGGATATCAGAGGGGTGCGGCGATGACGACGATGTATCCGACAACGACGACGTTTCTGATGACGATGACAACATCCCTGAAGATGATGACGATGACGACGATGATGATGATGATGATGACAATGATGATTCTGTAAATCCATTTCTATATCCAACAGAGCCCGGCCCTTATTACGTGGGCAACACGACTTTCTTTTTGGAAGACGGGGCGCGAGCCCTTTCTTGCGGTGACGGTCCGCGTCGCCTTGTAACAGAAGTATGGTACCCGGCCATGGACGCAACCGGTGACATGGAGGAACATCATCTTTCCGGATTTTTTTTGAATCATAAACAAGAGTGCATAGACGCCATGGTTGACCATGGGCATTTTGTAACCGGCCACGAGGATTATCCCACTGGTTCTTACAGGGACGCGCCGCCGCGTCCTGACGCGCCTCTTATGCCCGTCCTGGTTTTTTCCCATGGATATTCCTCACATAGATTTCAAAATTACAATCTGGCCGTACATCTGGCGAGTCATGGATATGTTGTTGTTTCCCCGGACCATACCTGCAACGCCCTGGTGGCGCCTTTTCCTGATGGAGTGATTCATTATTCGATCCTGAACACCATCGCCACATATTTCGAGCGAATTGATGATGTCTCATTTCTTATTGATGTTTTTACCGGTGATATACCCGAAATGTTTAAAGGGCGCATCGACACCAACAAAGTCGCCATATTCGGCCATTCCTTTGGCGGATTTACAGTATCTGAAAACATAAAAGTGGAATCAAGAGCCAAAGCCCTGGTCCAGTTGGCTTCCTTTGGATTTCCAAATGTACCACCGGCGGTTACCGCGCCCTCAATCTATTTTTACGGCAAGGAAGACGGCGTAATGGCGCCCTGGGAAAACTTCCACCAGCAAAATCTCGAAAATATGCCCAGCCCAAAATGGGAACTGGAGTTTTATGATACCGGCCATTTCGCTTTCAGCGATTTTTGCGTCTTCTCGGATAAAATGGCCAAGGGTGGTGATGGATGCGGCCAGGGAGAGCGTCTTGACGGCGGCGCCACTTTTTACAATCCCACACCCGAAGCTATGCGAGAAATGATACATCCCTATATAACGGCCTTTTTCGGTGCTGTTCTTTTCGATTATCAGGAGCTATGGGATTATCTCGGGGAAAATCATTTTAAGGAAAACATAGAATATTTCTATTTTGAATGATTGAAAACTTGGACAGAAACCGGTTAAAGCCTGAATTTTATTCCACCGAATAGATTAAAGGGGGGCAGGTCATTGTCTGAATCGCCATCACGGTCATAGGTGTCGTTAAACAAATTTTCTCCCTCGATATAGATTTCCATCTGATCAAATAGGGATTTGTATAGCCTGGCTTTTGTTCTTATCATTGGATCGGCGGTATACCAGAGGCCGCCCATTCCGATATAATCTCTTTGCCCAACGTATGACGCGGAGAGATATCCACCAAAGCCCCAGGGTCTTAAATCAAAAAATATCTGCCCGCCGGCCTGATTCTCAGCTACTGTTCCAAGTTCTTTATCCTCTTCAAGATCAAAAGTCCTGGTGTAGGTGTAATTGAGTTGAATATTCAGAAAATTCAGAAAATTGTGGGGAGTTAAGCTCAAGCTGCTTTCAAGGCCATAAGTTCTGGCTCTCTTCAAGTTTACGTAAGCCATGAGAGGGAACCCGTTATAGACATCCTGGATAATATCGGTCCAGATCATATCCTCGATTTCATACTGGAAATACCCGGTTTTCAATGTCGCTCTTTTAAAAAAATGCTGCTCGATCTCGCCGTTGATTCCAACGACTTTTTCAGGACTCAGATCCTTGTTGCCGGTAAGATAGTATCCGGTGTGTCTGAATTCTTTTCTGTATAGTTGAGACAGAGAGGGTTCCTTGAACGCGCGCCCTACTGATCCCCTTATTGAAAGACCATATACATCCTTTTTCACAGCTTTAACAAGGGTTGAGAATTTTGGATTCGCCACGGCGCCCCAAACCGGGTGATAGTCAAGCCTCCCTCCAGGCACAAGGGACCATCGATCATCAAAAAGAAAAAACTCATCCTGGGCAAAGGCGGAAAGAACTGTCTGAAACGCGTCGTATTTCTGATCATCATCAGTTAGAGAAGAGACCTCGAAAGCCTCATATTCAAGGGTCTCATATCTGGCGTCCAGCCCTGTAGTCAAAATGGAAAAGCCGCCAAGGAGCACCGAATGGATTGCTTCGGCTCTGTAATTTGTGCTTATTGTATCATTTCCCTTGTTAATATAAGACCTGTCAATCACATCGATATCAATAAGGTCATAGGTGTATACGCTTTCAAGCTGCCTGAACCTTGTATAGTGCCTAAAGCCGAACAAGGTCAGAGCCAGGTCGCCCCCTTTCCCGAGATCAAAATCAAAGCCGGTTTGAAGATCAAGGCGATTGATCTTGCTATCAACTGAACCGCCGTCAAAATCCTCGGTCCCGTTTCCTTCCCAATGAAACCGCCCCTGCCCTCTCCATCCAACACGGGATCCTATATCCAGAGTCAGGCTGCCAAAAACATCATTCAGGTCATAAGGGTGATACATATGGTTTCTCACAAGTTTCCAACCCTCCACTCCTTGCCCTATTCTTACAAGGGTTTTCTGGGCGTATTCATCGATCCACCCATCAGAAGCCTCTCTGTTAAAAGCCAGAAGGTAGCCAAAGGGTCCGAAAGTAGTCGAATGTAGCATATTTGTTTTGTATGTATAAAAATGGCCATACCCAGCCTCGCCCTCAAGGGAGATATCCTTAGTCGGCTTTCTGGTGATAATGTTGATTACGCCGCCAACAGCGTCAGAGCCATAAAGAGATGAGCTTGGCCCTTTGATGACCTCGATTCTCCGGATAATGTTTGTCGGAATTACCTCGAGGTCGGGAGCTCTCATGGTCTTGGGAATTCTCTGCCCATCTATTAATATAAGAATACGATCAGTGGGCAGACCGTGAAGATTGACACCGGAACCAGGCCCCCCTCTTCCGGCGGATTCGTAATCATCGATAAATACTCCGGCGACATAATTTATGGCTTCTCCCGCGTCTCTGGCACCGGAAGCTTCAATTTCAGTGCTGCTTATCACTTCCACCGGAACAGGCGAGTCGCTCTCGATTTTTTCGGTTCTGGTGGCTGTAACCACAACCTCTTCTGATGTAACTTCCGGGTCGTCGTCCTGGTCGGATTCACCATCTTCAATAACTACATCTTCCATATCCTGAGCTAAAAGAAGAGTTGGCGCGCTGATTATGGACAGAAAAAAGGTAAGAAGTATATATATTCGCAAGGTATATGAAAATCTTTTTAGCTTCATTTTTGATTTGCTCTTTATTTTTTCCGTCAAAAGCCCCGCAAAAGCATTTTCCATGAAGTAATATCAGGGATCAACCAGGGTAAAATTACGAGTGGTTGTTTTTCCTTCAGTAATGTCATATTTACCAGTGGTTAAATCCCGTGGATCAAGATCAAAATTCAATCCTGTGTCTAGGGGATCAACATCAAGATAGGCCACTATTCGCCAGACGTCACCAAAGAAGTCGACTTCGATTTCATAATCGAAATCAAGACTTTTTGTAGGAACGGGAACCTCAAAAGTATGCACCGGCGGCCCTATGGGTAAAGAGGTATAAAAGCCGATTACCACTGTTTCTCCTGTGGCGGATCCCCCATAAAATATATTGCCGGCGACTTTTGCAGTGTCATCGTCATCATCGTCGTCGTCATCGTCGTCATCGTCGTCATCCGCGGTGTCGTCGTCATCATCGTCCGAGGCGTCATCCAAAAGATAAAAATCAATAACCGTGTTCTGGCCATCGACAATTTCAATCTCACCATCGGGCAAGGCCATGGGGTCGTTCTCCGGGTCCATTATCTGCACATCGCCGGTCTCGGTATCGAGATATGAAGCCATAAGGTATTTACCATCAAATGTGGAATCGGGATTCAATCTTTCAAGGGCGTCTTCTGAAAATTCGTATTCAAAAGAAAAACCTGTCTCGGGTATGGGTATCTCCACATACCACTGAGGCGGTTCTGGGAAATTCAGAAAAGCCCCTATCACCACAAGTTCCCCGGTTTTTTCACCATCATAATATATCACGCCGGAGACCATTGTCCCCTCTGAAGAGGAAACATCCTTGTCATCAGCGTCATCACTGACGCCGGCGCAGTTAAAAGCAAGGGCGATTATTAAGCCAAGGGCGATAATCAAAGCCGACGGATAGAGAATATATTTAAAATTATCCATTTTTCCTCCTGACAACAACCGGCGCTCCAAACATGGAAAAGATAACAGCAAAACAATAGATGTCCAGCCAAAAGGAAGTCCGACCCGAATTTTTCATCATTTTTCTTAATATCCATTCCATTTAAAATACCCGGGGTTGTCATTAAATATCTTGATTTCCTTTTTAGCATACCGGCCAATTGTGCTAAAATAGTCGCATTCAATATAGATTGAGGTATTTTTAGCAAGAAGAGTGTTTATGTTTGGCGGAAAGAAAAAGAAGAAAGCTCCCATGCGGATGCACCCAGACTTTATTTGCAAAAATTGTGAGGAATGGGATTCGAGAAAAAGGTGCCATGTCACCTGGCTCACTACCAAGGAAACCGATTGGTGTAATGATTTTAAACAGAAAACCGGGATGAAAAAACCTGTCAAATTATAAAGAACGCCGGCTTAATGTTTCTTATAATTTCTGGCCGCCATAATTCCACCGATAAAGCCGAACAGGTGGCTCTGCCATGAGACCCCCGGCACTGATGGCAAAACACCCCAGACCATTCCTCCGAACAAGAAGCCTACAGCCAGGGAGATAACAATCCATACTATTTTTCTCTCAAAAAAACCTCTGAACAATAAAAATCCCAGGTAACCGAAAACCACTCCGCTGGCGCCGACATGAATGGAGTTGCTGTTTCCAATAAGCCAGACTCCCGCTCCGCTTATTAATGTCGCGGTGAAAGTCGCCAGAATAAAATCCCTTGTTCGATCCAGAATTACCAGAAAGCCAAGAATAAAAAAGGGAATTGTATTTGAAATAAGATGGGCGAAACCCACGTGAAGAAATGGCGCGAAAAATATTCCGAACAGGCCGTTTATAGTTCGGGGCTGAATGCCAAAGCCTAATAAGCCCCCTTGAAAAAATATAAGGTTTACAATAAGCACCGTCCACATGGTCCCGCACATGACCAGAAGAAGGCCAAGTTTACCCTTGAACGCTTTTGCTATTGGGGTTGACTCATTTTTTATTCCAGCCATCTATAACTCGTTTCTATCCGGAAAACTGAAGTTGCCCTTGTCCAGATTTCCACACAAGAACCAACTCAAATTCAAATTGAAAACTCATATTATATTATTACCATAAAGAATGGATTTTCTTTCACCTCTTTTACACCAACTCATTGTTGCTAAAAATCATTTTTAATACTATTCTTAATATTGAAAGCAATCATTATTCCAATATTTGGGAAACTGGAGAAGGAAAATGGCTCTACTAATAGTTCAACAAGGACCAAAGACCGGTAAATCATTTCTGATTGATTCAGAAAGATGCCTCATTGGAAGAGGCAATAAATGCCATATTCAGATTCCCGACAGAAGCGTTTCAAGAAATCACGCCACCATTTATCAGGATGAAAAGGGTGTCTACCATCTGGTTGACATGAAATCCACCTATGGAACCTTCGTCAACAATATAAAAATTGACCAGAAGATATTAAAGGACGGCGCCATAATAAAATTGGGTGGAGTAGTATTGCTCTTTGATTTAATGGGAACCGAACAAACTATGGAAAAACAAAAGATTGAGTTTGATCAGATGGATCCCGATTCACCCACAAAAAAACAGAGCGTTCCGGAAAGGCCTGAGGAGCCGGATGATGGTTACACGATTTTACAGGTAATTGAAACCGACAAGGGAGCCATTCCCGATAAAATTGAAGATAAAAAAGAGGAACTGAAAGAGGCGAACCGAAGATTAAAAACAGCTTACGAAATGAGTGAAGTGATCTCTTTCGCTTTTGACCTTAACCAGTTGTATGAAAAAATCCTCGAGGCCATATTTTCATCCATGAAGATAGACAGGGCGAGCATACTTCTTGTTAATGATGACAACGGCGAAATTGAACCGGTTGTCTCTCTGGATAAGAACGGTAAAAGGCAGGATATCCCATTTTCAAGAACCATCGTAAAAAAGGTTATGGATAAAGGGCAGTCCCTGCTTTTGAAAAACGCCCCCGATGACCTTGGCGCCTCTGACAGCATAATCAGTTTCAATATTCGATCCGCCTTGTGCGTCCCTATTCGTACAAAGGAGAAAATACTGGGAGTATTAAACGCGGACGCCTCAGGAGCCAAGAGGTTCTCACCCGCGGACCTGCAGCTTTTTACTCTGATCGGAAACCAGGCGGGAATAGTTATCCGGAACGCGCGCCTGGTGGAAGAAAACATTAAGGCTGAACGGCTCGCGGCGGTGGGTCAAACGGTGGCCAGCCTTGCCCATTGCATCAAGAATATTCTACAGGGGCTTAAGGGTGGAGCCTTCATGGTGGATGAGGGATTTAAAAACGATAATCTTGATATGGTAAACGCCGCGTGGCCCCTGGTAAAAGGAAGCCAGGAGAAAATCAGCGAATTGGTTATGAACATGCTCGACTATTCCAAAGAAAGAAAGCCGGCTTATCAACTCGCCGATTTAAAAGACAACATGACCAACATATATGACCTTATGAAAGACAGGGCCAAAGAGAAAAACGTCGCCCTGGATTTGCGATTTGATGAAAATACCCCCAAGGTCGAGTGTGACCCCATGGGGATATACAGGGCAACCCTAAATCTTGTTACAAACGCCATTGACGCCGTTGATGAAGAAAAAGGCAGAGTAAATATTGAGGTAGGTCCCTGCCCTGATTCCATTTCACTAATAATAAAAGTTTCTGATAATGGCTCAGGCATTCCCCCGGAGGTTCTTGAGAAACTTTTCGAGGCCTTTCACAGCACAAAGGACTCAAAAGGAACCGGTCTTGGACTCGCGGTAAGCAAAAAAATTGCCCAGGAACACAATGGTGATATTATTGTTGACACCGAAGTTGGCAAAGGAACTTCTTTTACTATCAAAATCCCTTTGGTAAAGGCAAAATAGATTGACGAGCCAATGAAGTTTAGCTCAATTTCTCGATTCCTTTTTCCTTGACGATAGGTCTTGTGAATAATATAGTTAAATATATTTATTAATGTCGTCTATAATGACTTTTATGGGGGTATTAAAAGATGGGTTTGTTTGGACCGACGCCGGAAAAAATTGAGAAGTGGATATCAAAAGGCTCTGTTGATAAGCTTGTAAAATATCTCTCATCGGAAGACGCCATTATCAAACAGATGTCTGTAGAGGGCCTGGCAAAAATTGGAGGTCCTAAAGTACTATCTTACTGCAAATCCAATGCTAACAGCATGGACGATCAAGTCAGATGGCAGGTAACCAAAATCCTTGGGCTTATAGGAACAAAGCAAGCCATGGATATTTTGGCCACTGTTGAAGACCCCGGTGATAGGATCGCCAGAAAACTTAAAAAGAAATAATTGGAATCGGAGAATATTATGAGTCGCATTTTGGTTATTGATGATGATCCCACCATGACCCAACTCAGCAAAGCTTACTTTACGTCTAAAGGGCATTCAGTAGTAATAGCGAGAAATGGCAAGGAAGGGCTGCAAAAATTCAAAAACCAGCCTTTTGACATAGTCATTACTGATTTGATGATGCCCGGAGTTCATGGCTTTCAGGTGATTGACGCCATAAAAAAATCCAAGGTGGGTCCCAAAACACCCATTATTCTCCTGACCGCGGATCAAAATGAACCTGAACTTGACAAGTATGAGCGCAGAGCATTCCAGGATGATACATTGACCAAACCTTTTGATATGCCGGTCTTGGAAAAAATGGTGAATAGTCTTTTCGCGGAATTCAAGGATCGAGAACTATAAACACTTTAACATGATTTCATTTCTGATCAGTTTGCGACAAGTTTTGCCGTGGCGTATTTTTCGTCTTTTAGAATTAACTGTTTCTTTTTCCACGATTTTTCCAACTCACCAGCGTTTTTCCTGTACCATGTGATTGTTTCGAATAACCCTTGGTCAAAATCTATGGCGGCTTTAAAGCCAAATTCCCGCCTGGCTTTTTCTATATCAAGACACCTCCTTGGCTGCCCGTTTGGTTTTGTCGCGTCCCAGATGATTTTGCCGTCAAACTCCATAAGTGAGGCTATTTTCTCCACCAGTTCTTTGATGGTGATCTCAAATCCCATTCCAATATTTACCGGCTCTGATTTATTGTAATTTTTTGTAGCCATTAATATGCCTCTTGCCGCGTCTTTGGAGTGGAGGAATTCTCTGCTGGCTGCGCCGTCGCCCCAGACGATAATTTCTTTATCGCCCTTTTTTTGTGCGTCATAGACTTTTTTGATTAACGCGGGGATTACATGGGAGCTGTCGGGATTGAAGTTGTCCCTGGGTCCATAGAGATTTACCGGCAGTAAAAATATTGAATTGAATCCGTACTGCTCTCTATAAGCCTGGGATTGGACAAGCATCATTTTTTTGGCCAGACCATAGGGCGCGTTGGTCTCTTCAGGATACCCCACCCACAAATCCTCCTCTTTAAAAGGAACCGGAGAGAATTTTGGATAGGCGCATATGGTCCCTATGGCGACAAACTTTTCAATCTCCCTCAGATATCCTTGATGTAGAAGAGGAACGCCCATCATGAGATTGTCGTAGAAGAATTTACCTGGATTCTCTCTATTGGCTCCAATTCCGCCAACCACAGCGGCAAGATGAATAACAATGTCCGGCATGGCGTCGATATACATTTTTCTGATCTGTTCCTGGTCAACCAGATCATAATCCTTTGACCTGGGGACAAAAATCTGCTTGCACCCATATTCTGTGAGTAGATCAACGACAAAAGAGCCGAGAAAACCACCGCCTCCGGTAATGCAAACTCGTCTTTCAGACCAGAAATTCTTCATCTTTTCCCCTTAGTTTTTTCCTTTGTCAGGGTCTGCAATATTCTTTAACTACTTTTTCCTTTTCCACTACTTTCATATCCTCATCAACCATCATCCGGGCGAGGCTTTTAAAATCGACCTTTGGCGTCCACCCGAGCTTTTCACGGGACTTGGTTGGGTCCCCCAACAGTAGGTCCACCTCCGTCGGCCTGAAATAGCGGGGGTCGATTTCAACGTATTCTTTCCAGTCCATTTCGAGGTAGCCGAATACTTCATCTAAAAATTCCTTTACTGAATGTGTTTCTCCGGTGGCGATAACATAGTCATCGGGTTTTTCCTGCTGGAGCATAAGCCACATGGCTTCCACGTAATCGCCGGCAAATCCCCAATCTCTTTTTGCGTCCAGGTTTCCAAGGTAGAGTTTTTCCTGAAGACCCATTTTTATCCTGCATGCCGCCAGGGTTATTTTTCTTGTGACAAATGTACGCCCTCTTCTTGGCGATTCGTGATTAAACAGAATTCCATTGCACGCGAAAAGGTCATAGGCTTCTCTGTAATTGACAGTCTGGTGAAAGGAATAGACTTTGCCGCAGGCATAGGGGCTCCTGGGATGAAAGGGTGTTTTTTCATTTTGAGGCACTTCTTCTTTCTTTATTCCACCAAACATCTCACTGGTGGAAGCCTGATAGAATCGGGCGCCCTTACCGGCTTTTCTAACCGCCTCAAGAAGACGCAAAGTACCCAGGGCGCCAACGTCAACAGTGTTGATTGGTTCATCAAAAGAAACCCGAACATGGGACTGGGCGGCAAGATTGTAAACCTCGTCCGGTTGAGTATCCCCAACAAGGGTTGTCAGCCTTGTTCCATCCCCTAGATCGCCGTAGTGAAGAAAAAACCTGGCGTTGCTATCATGGGGGTCCTGGTAAAGGTGGTTTATTCTGTTGGTGTTAAAAGTGCTTGCCCTTCTGATCAAGCCATGCACTTCATATCCCTTTTCCAAAAGCATCTCTGCCAGATAGCTTCCATCCTGGCCGGTTATTCCGGTAATCAGCGCCTTTTTCATCAATTTCCTCTTTTCAAAATATCAATGGTTTTGTAAATAAAACTGTTCACCTTGAAATAGAGGAGATAGTTTAACTTGTTAAGCCAGGGCCTTCCAGTCAATTCTGAGTATTTTTTCGAAAGGGCGTAAGCCTCCTTCAAAGAGACCTCTTTGGCGCCTCCTGTTTTGCAATCATCATAAAATCTGAAAGCCGCCATATCCCAATCAATGGTTCCCGCGTCCGCGATAGCCCCAAAACGGAGCCAGAGATCATAA
>CAYSHR010000078.1:0-10463 GCA_964430795.1 uncultured bacterium | reverse complement strand
GATCACTACCTCCATCAGCCCGGTTAAGTTAGTCAAAAGCCTTATTGATATCGAGAAAAAACTTGGCAGGGTTCGTTATAAAAAATGGGGTGATCGGGCCTGTGACCTCGATCTTCTGATTTACCAAGATGAAAAAATTGACCAAAAGGATTGCAAAATACCTCACCCTTTTATTAAAGAACGATTATTTGTTCTTCTTCCCCTTGCTGAAATTGAGCCGGAGCTTACTTTTGGAAAAAATTCAAAAACCGTAAGAGAGAGGGTAGAGGAACTTGTTACTGACAATTGGGTCAGAAAAATTTAGTTTTTCTGTAGTCTATCGCCTTAAAATTTGTATATATTATTTTAGGTTGCCTTTTTGCTGGTAAAAAGGAATAATAATAAACGCGATAAGTAAAACTATAATAGAATAATTGTGACGATGATAAAGATTTTTCTGGCTGATTTGCAAACCCAGCACAAAAATTTGAGAATAAGGATTCAAGACGCCGTTAATCGTGTTTTGGAATCGGGCAGATATGTAAATGGGCCGGAAAAAGGTCTTTTCGAGCTTGAGTTTGCCTCCTTTGCCGGAGCAAGGTTCGCTATTGGAACAGGGAGCGGCGCCGACGCCATGGCTATTAGTCTCAGGGCAATGGGCATCGGCGAAGGTGACGATGTTATTATTCCAGCCAACTCTTTTCAGTCAAATGCCGAAGCGGTGATATTATCCGGCGCCAACCCTGTGTTATGCGATGTTGTTTTAGATACAGGTCTTATGGATGTTGAAAATGTAAAAAAAGCTTGGACCGCCAATACAAGAGCTGTGATAGTTGTTCACCTCTGGGGACATGTAGTTGAAATGCATCCCATCATCAGCTACGCAAAACTCAGAGGCGCGTATGTTATTGAAAACTGTGCTCAGGCTGTGGGCAGCAAGCTTAACGGCGCCCATGTTGGAACATTCGGGGATGTGGGAGCTTTCAGTTTTTTTCCGGGAAACACCCTTGGCGGCGTCGGCGATGGTGGAATGGCAATTACCGATAGCCAGGATACAGCTATCGCCATAAGAGCTATAAGCAACCATGGCAGGGGTTCAAGAAATTCGCCGGTTGGATGTTGCGGCCGGTTGGACGATATTCAAGCCGCTGTCTGCAGGGTAAAAATGAAGTATCTTTCTGAATGGGTGGAGCGAAGAAAAAAGATAAAAAATCTTATTAAAGATCAAATCAACGACATTAACAGCATAAGCATGGGTGAAGAAGTCAGCGGCGCCGAACCAGCCCCTACCTTTGCCATTGTAGCAGTCAAAAAGAGGGATGAGCTAAAGGATCACCTTTTTGGAAGAGGAATCTTTACCAGTATTCATTATTCCAAGCCGATACATTTACAATCTACCTATAAATTTTTGGGATATAACCAGGGAGATTTTCCAAACGCTGAAAAGCTCTGTAATTCCATTCTGAGCCTGCCCTGTTTTCCTGAAATGAAAAAGGATGATGTCATAAGGGTAGTCAAGGAAGTAAGGGAGTTTTTCAGATAGATACTTTTTTGGTGGAGGGCTTTTTTCCGATAGAAAAGCCGGCTAAAGATCAAGGCAGTCGGGTTCCGGTTGTGGTGGTAATAACCTTTCCGTGCTTCACCCCTTTAAGGGAAATCATTTTATTACCAAGCTCCTGAATGTTTTTCCCAAGCCCTTTCAGGACGATAACTTCCAGGCAATTGTCATGGTCGATGTGGACATGCATGGTGGAGATAATATTTCCATGGAAATCGTGCTGAAGCTGGGTGAGCCGGTTTCCGATTTCGCCGTGATGATCATAAACAATGGTGACCGCGGCAAAGCATTCGGTATCGCCGGCTTTCCATTCCTGGTCAACCATCCTTTGGCGAATCATATCCCTGACCGCTTCAGACCTGTTTGTGTAACCTTCTTCATCTATTTTTTTATCGAACCAGTCAAGAAGCTTTGATTCCAGCGAAATGCCGATTCGTTGAATTTTTCCCATCAGGTTGCCTCCCGGAATTAAAAGCCGGATATTCCCAAAAACAGGAATATTATTACAAAGTATATTTACGTAGAAATGTTGATTAAGTCAATGAAATGGAAAAGCCGCCGGTAAATTCGCGAGCCCGGACCGCCCTTTGCCAAAAAAATCGGTTGACGTTATAAGTTTCTATGAATATTCTTAAAATTCGGGGGAAACAAAAACAGCAAGTTTTTCGAAAGGGATTCACTGTGAGTATTAAAAGACTTCTTTGCCTAATTATCGGAATCACCATGGTATTGTCCGCCACCACGATTTTTGGCGCGGAAAACATCGATAAGCACCTTACCGCGGCGAACATCGCGAAACTGGAAAAGGGCGAAACCATTCTCCTTGACCAGACATATAAGGACAAGAACGGGAAAACAAGAGGCAAAGGGCTTGCCATTATTCAGGTAAATGCCTCAAAAGACAAAGCCTGTAAGCACCTTAGTGATTTTACATATTACAAAGGTTTTATGCCAATGGTCATTGTTTCTGATATTTACCACAACGGCGAAGGCAAAGTAGGTGTCGGATATGTATTGAAAGTGGTTATAAAAAAAGTAAAATATCATTGCATGCACAGCTTTGATAAGGGAAAAGGAGAAATTAAATTCTGGCTGGATGATAATCAAAAAAATGATATCAAATCCACAGAAGGGCTATGGAAAGTCATACCTCGGGGTGACAAGTGCTTTATCGCGTACACCGTTTCTGTTGATACAGGGGTGGCCATCCCTAAAGCCATTCAGGACTACCTGACAAAAAAGGACCTTCCAAATGTAGTAAAAGCCGCGAAGATGAGAATTGAATCAGGGGGCACTTACACCAAATAATTTTCGCCAGGGAATGAGAGTTCTTTTGGCGGCTTTGTTATTTTAGTATGGATAGGGCCACGTTTACAGTCTGATTCAAATCCATTTTTGAAGTGCCTGTTTTCGCGTTTAGAACTATTCCCCAATAGAGGTTAGCAAGGAATTTCGCTATAGGCTCCGGAGCTTTGATTTGTCTTAGTTCCCCGGTTTTTATGCTTCTGGTTATGGCGCCGGAAAGAGCGTCTACCATTCTTTTGTTGAAGTCATTGATAATTTCTCTAATATCCTCATTATCCCCCGGCATTTCCAGCGCGGCATTGGCAAGAAAACAGGAAGTTCTTTTAATCATGGAACAATGATATTCAACTAACGAGAAGAAAAAATCCCATATTTCATCCAGAGAAGCGCTCTTGGCTTCAAGAGTCTCGAGTTTGGGAACCAGATGGTATTCATAATATTGATCCAGGGACGAAAGGTATAACGTGTACTTGTCTCCATATGTATCATACAAACTTTGCCTGGAGATTTTCATAGCTTCCAGGAGGTCGGGAATCGCTGTGGCGCCGTATCCATTTTGCCGGAAACACTCCATTGCTCCGGAAAGGGCGTTGTCAATATCAAATTCTTTAGGTCTTGCCATGGTTGCCTCCTTTATGAGCAAAGCATAAAGGTTACAGACCTATTGGTCAAGAATGAATTCTTCCCTGGTTAAATTATTTATTTGACAGTTTCCTGTTGTTTAATTAGCTTATTTTTGCTTGGTTTTCTGATATTTCATTACCACAAACGGAGCAGGAAATGAGTTCGAAAAAAGTCATTGAAATCACCGATCGTTTTGCCGCCCATAACTACAAACCTCTTGAAGTTGTTCTCTCAAAAGCCCAGGGCGTCTGGGTTCTGGATATGGATGGAAAACGTTACCTGGATTGCCTTTCGGCCTATTCCGCGGTGAGCCACGGCCATTCACACCCGAAAGTATTAAAGGCTCTACAGGATCAGGGCGCCACACTGGCTGTTACCAGCAGGGCGTTCCACAATGACAAATTTGGTCCCTGGTGCAAACAGCTTGCCGAGCTTTGTGGAATGGAGATGGTTCTTGCCATGAATACAGGGGCCGAAGCAGTCGAGACCGCTATCAAGCTGGCAAGAAAATGGGGATATGTTAAAAAGGGAATCCCCTTGGACAAGGCGAAAATCATTACCTGCGCTGACAATTTCCATGGCCGCACAACTACGATAGTGGGTTTCTCCACAGACGGGCTTTATAAGAAATATTTCGGCCCATACACCCCGGGTTTTGAAACCATTCCCTTTGGCGACGCGGACGCCCTTGAGATGGCCGTTGACGATAATACGACAGCCTTTCTGGTTGAACCAATACAGGGCGAGGCGGGGGTTATACTTCCTTCAGAAGGGTACCTGAAAAAAGTCAGAGAGATTTGCGATAAACATAATGTACTTTTGATTCTTGACGAGATTCAAACGGGGTTGGGACGAACCGGCAAGCTCTTTGCCCATCTTTGGGAGGATGTGGCTCCTGATGTTTTGATTCTTGGAAAAGCCCTGGGTGGTGGTATTCTCCCCATATCCGCGGTCATTAGCAGCAGAGAGATCATGGGGCTCTTTATTCCCGGCGAGCATGGTTCCACATTTGGCGGAAATCCCCTGGCCTGTCATGTCTCGGCTGTCGCCCTTGATGTAATGATGGAAGAAAAACTGGTTGAAAAATCATTTGAAATGGGTGCCAGGCTAAAAGCCGGATTGGAGTCAATTGAAAATCCCGACATAAAAGAGGTAAGGGGCAGGGGGCTTTTACTGGCAGTGGAAGTTTATCCCGGCGGCAAAACAGCCAGAGAGTATTGCGAAGAGCTTGAAGAGCAAGGGTTGCTCTGCAAGGAGACCCACGAAACAACCATAAGGTTCGCGCCGCCTCTGATAATCACCCAAGAGCAGATCGATTGGGCTCTGGAACGAATTAAAAAGGTCTTCTCAAAATAGTTCCCGTCCCCAAAAAGCTCTTTTACCCAATCTCGCCATCGATGGAATAGCCACAGGAAGTAAAATCCAACTAAATCATGCCCCGCTCTTCCCTTTGTCATGGTGTTCGGTTAGGATATTCGGATCATGGGTCGCATACTTTGTAAATATATGGCAAAAGAGGTGGTTACGCCCTTTGTCCTTTCCCTTTTCATAACCACTTTTGTCGTCTTCATGTTTCAGATTCTCAAGCTTGCCGAATTGGTGGTCAACTATGGAGTGGGATTTATAGAAGTTGGGAAGGTGCTGCTCTATTCACTTCCTCCCCTTTTTGTTTTTACCGTACCCATGTCATTTCTCCTGGCGGTCATGCTGGCTGTAAACAGGCTGTCCGGGGATTCTGAGCTTACCGCCATGAAAGCTGCGGGAATTTCTCTTTATCAGATGCTGCCCCCTGTTATGCTTTTATCCACCTTTATCATGTTTATAACCTTGGGATTGACTCTCTTTGCCGAACCCCTTGGCAAGCAGGCTATCAAAAGGCTGCTGGTGGAGTTTTCAGAGCAGAAAGCCGCTCTTAGTCTTATTGACCAGAGAGTATTTATCACCCAATTTAAAGGACTTGTCATCTATGCCAATAAAATAGATCCGACAACTGGAGTTCTTGAACAGGTATTCATCGCTGATGAGCAGAACGAAAAAGCCAGAGGAATCGTCTTTGCCGAAAAGGGCGAGTTTATCCAGAAAGAGGGCTCTGGAAAAATCACCCTGCTCCTTGAATCCGGCGCCATTCACATTGGAAACGAAAACCGGGAAACTTATGAAACCATAAGCTTTGAGAAATTTGAACGGATTATCGACCTTGATCAAGCCATGGTGGTCCAGGGAATTAAAACAGAATATCACGAGCTAACCATGGGGCAGCTCTCGGATTACATAAAAACCCTTAGAAACAAGGAAGGCGACTCCTTTGATACTCGCCGGGCATGGGTGGAATATCACAGGCGCTTCTCTTTTCCTTTTGCCGCCATAATTTTCGGTCTTGTGGCATTGCCTTTGGGGATAGCGCCGCCAAGAAGCGGCAGAGGCAGGGGATTTTCCGTGGCAATTGTTATTCTTTGCGTCTATTACCTTCTTTTCAGAGTGGGTGAGAATATGGGATGGAAGGGGGTTGCCCATCCTATTATGGTAATGTGGGGACCAAATATTATTTTCGCCATATTTGGCGTTTTCCTTGTTCGGAAAAAAGCCAATGAGTCGCCGATAAAATCGGTGGAATTTATCGCTGATAAAATCGGACTGGCAAAGGACGTCATCGCCAAAAAGTTAGCCGGAAGGAAAAACAGCGGATGAAACTTTATACTCTTAACCGATATATTGGCAGAGAGTTTTTAAAGATGTTTTTCCTGTGCCTGACCGCTTTTTACGTGCTTTTTATTCTTGTGGATTTTATCGAACGCTCCAGGCATATTTTCAAGCACGGCGCCAACTTTGCCGCCGCCTTTGGATACTTTTTTTATAAATCCCCCATGATAATTTTTATGATGTTGCCGGTGGCTGTTCTACTGGGCACTCTGCTCACCTTGGCTATCCTTTCAAAAAACTCGGAGATCACCGCCATAAAAGCCGGCGGCATCAGTATAGTAAGGGCGGTCAGACCCATTATCGCTCTTGCGACCTTAATTTCGGTTTTCGGTTTTCTGATGAACGAATTTATTGTTCCCGGCGCCAATATGAAATCGGAATATATTTACAAAACCGGAATCAAAAAACAGAAGTGGAAGGTAAAATACAAAAAACGAAATGTCTGGTATAAAGCGGATAAAGGGATTTACAGGTTTGATCTTTTTGTGCCTGAGCAGGAAAAAATCCAGGGCGTTTCCCTTTTTCTCTTTGATGATTCATTCCAATTAACCCAGCGGATTGAGGCTGAAAAAGCCCAATATTACAATGGCCGCTGGCACTTGTTAAATGGGGTTGGAAGGACCTTTGACAATAACGCTCTTATCACCTCAACCCCTTTTGAGGACCTTGAGATTGATCTTGCCGAAACTCCCGCTGATATGAAAATTTATCAAAAAAAGACCGACCAGATGAACCTTCGCGAGATCAGGGAATATGTGACCAAGCTCGAAACCGAGGGATACGACGGGACAAAATATGTGGTTGATATGTATTCCAAGCTGAGTTTTCCACTGGTTTCAATAATAATGGCTGTCCTTGGGATACCCTTTGCCATCAGACATGGACGACAAGGGGGAGTGGCGGCGGGCATAGGAATCGCTGTAGTGATGGGTGTTGTCTACTGGCTTGCCATGTCATGGATGCTTGCATGGGGGCATTCAGGGACCCTTGGACCCATCACCGCCGCGTGGGGAAGCCATATCGTTTTTGGCGTTTATGGTGTTGTAATGCTTATCAGGACTGAAAAATAAGTGGAATAAATACTTATTGCTCCCCGATCTCATATATGAAAATCAGGGTAAACGTAACAAGTATATCTCCCCACTTTTCCCAAAAGCCCCATTGTAACTGAACTATAACCCCCGGTTGCTCTTGACATTTGCTTTTTCACGGTTAAAGATACTTCTAATATCAATGCTTTTTATCGTAGTGTGGGTTTTTTGTTTTGATTAATCGGCGGGGTTTTGGATTTTAAACATTGAGAGGTGGATATTCTTTGCTGTTCCGCCCTCTGGAGGCTATTGAAAATGAAGAAAGTAATATTGCTGACCATTCTTTTACTGTTTGCTTTTTCCTCTTTTGCCATGGCAGGCAATCCCAAAGACAAAAAAATAAAAAAGGGCAACATGATTGTCGGGGGATGTTTCAACTCCAATTTTGCCATCGGTCTTGAGATCGAGGAACAGGACAACGGCAAGGATGATCTTGAAACCAATTTTGTCAGGTTCGATCTTGAGGGCATGTTTGGCTATTTTGTAACAAATGGTTTTGAGATTGGACCCTATGCGGGAATTAATTACGAAAGGGCGGTCTTAAGGGATCGTGACGCAATCGACGATGAAGGTGAAGCAACAACAGTGGAGATCATTAATACCGACACCCTGTTTGATATGGGCCTTCAATTGGGTTACTTCTTTGAGACAAATACGGTAGCCGTCCCATACATAATGCTGGGCGCCGCTTATGTAGCTGGAACCGGCTCATCAAACAACGAGCTTTCAGACACAAAGATCGACACGGCCGCCTTTTCAGCCAGTCCGAAAGCCGGTGTGAATATCTTTTTCACTAACTCGGTGGCTTTGAATCTTGGAGCGTTTTTTGAGTACACAGGGGGAATTCGCTCATATGATTATGATGACAAATCCGATGTAATCGATCATGACTTTATGGAGTTGGAATATGGCGCCGCCATAGGCGTAAACGTCTTTTTTTAGTTCATATTGCTAAAACAATAGCTAGTTAGTTCCTGTCCTAAAACCCGGACAGGGCTGATTTTGGTTTCTAGACCAGGAATGAGTAATTTTTTTCAAGGTCAAACAAATCAAGGATTTGCGGGGAGTCGTACTTTTGTACGTCGAACAATCAAATCCGAAGATTGACGCCGAGATTGGGAAAAAGGGCCGTTCCTGGACAGAAACCAGTTGGCAACAGGCAGTGGGTGGCCCGGGTCACCGGCGAGCCGCGAATCGTCCGGGCAAGCAAAGCATATCTTTTTCGTCATTCGTTATCCGTAACTCGTAAATCGCCATCGGCTGTTTTTCTTGATTTTCGCCATGCCCTTTGTATACTTACTCCAACAAAAAACCATCTGAGGAGTTCAGAATGTCATCCTTTGACAGAAAGATCGACGGCGAGCTTTCACAGCTTATGAACGGCGGCCTTGAGGACGTGGATATCGAGGTAAAAACTCTTGATGAATTTGAGAGCGCGCGTCAGGCAAGCAAGATTATCATGATCGCCTCTGAGAGCATGGCGCCCTATGCTGTAAAGGAAGCTCTCTCGTCCAATTTTACCCATATTTACGCCGAAGGTTATCCCGCGCCCAGAATGACCGATGATAAGCTTGGCCGGCTCATGGATGTCGATTTTCAGATGGCATATCAAAGGCGTTATTCCGATCGGCGTTATTATAAAGGCTGTGAGATGGCAAATTTTGTCGAGTCTCTGGCACAGAAAAGAGTCCGCCTTCTTTTTGCCAATGAACGGGTGACATATGACAAGCTTTACGCCAATGTCCAGCCCTTGTCAGGCGCCGCGGCCAACAACGCTGTTTACCAGGCTTTTTGTAAACCCGGTGACACGGTCATGGGACTTGAGCTTTCCCATGGCGGCCATCTCACCCACGGCAGCCCTTATAACCGGTCGGGCAAGATTTACAACATTGTCAGCTATAAAATAAGTCCCGTAACCGGAAACCTTGATTACGACCAGATAGAAAAGGGCGTTATTGAGCACAGTCCAAAAATGCTGATAGCCGGTTTTTCCGCTTTTCCCTGGGCAATAGATTGGAAGCTTCTTAGAGAAATCTGTGAAAAGAGGGGGGTCATTCTTTATGCGGATATTGCTCACACCGCGGGGTTGGTGGCGGCTGGTGTTTATTCATCTCCTGTTGGCTATGCTCACGCTGTGGGATTTACAACTCACAAAACCCTCTGTGGTCCAAGAGGCGCGGTAATCCTAACTGATCATGTTGAAAACGCCGGAAAGATTAACGTGGCGGTGTTTCCAGGAGAACAGGGTGGACCTCATATAAATTCCATCCTTGCCAAAGCGGTGATCTTCGGACTGGCCGCCAAGGAACCTTTCAAAAAGCTCATGGCTGATGTGATAAAAAATTGCGAATATCTTGCGGCCGCCTTTTTGGATAATGGACTAAAGCTTGCTTATGGTGGAACCGACAGCCATCTCTGTCTAGTGGATTTAAAAGGTTGCCAATGCAAGGATGGCTCCTATCTTGATGGAGAAATCGCCAGCAGGATTCTTGATCTTGCCGGAATTGTAGTAAACAAGAATACAACAGCCGGTGATGAATCCGCGGCTCACCCTTCGGCTATTCGCTTTGGTACTACATGGGTTACCCAGATGGGCTACGGCAAAAATGAGATGAAACAGATAGCCTCCAGTGTCGCCACTTTAGTAAGGTCGGTTATGCCCTTTTGCTATTTCGACATAGTTGGAAAATTGGGCAGAGGCAAAATGGACCTGGAGATTCTATTCGATATTACCCGCGAAATAGATAAAATTTCCGGCGGATTTCACATGATTCCTAAAGTGGAGAGCCCGTTTCAAGAAAGATATAAACGTAAAAAATTGAAGATGAGAATAAAATCCGGAACGGCGCTACCAGCGGATTTTGGCAACCTGGAGAAAGAGATAAAAGCCGGAAAAAGCGGTTGCGCGCTATTTGATCTGTCTGCTCACGGCATGATGGAAATTACCGGAGACACTGATCGGATAAGGGCGTTTCTTCAGCAGAGTTGCACCACGAACATGGCGGATATGGATATTAAAAAAGCCAGAAGAACCTTCTTTTTAAATGGTGATGGAGAGATTCTGGATGACGCCATTGTTGTGGGCCGGCTTTTTGAGGACACAAGGCGCAAAGCCTTCTATGTTCTATCAAACCCCGAATCAAAAGAGCATTTTCGCGCCTGGGTCAGAGGTCTTTCCGACGGATATTCCATCTTTGACAAGGTGG
>CAYSHR010000077.1:0-10633 GCA_964430795.1 uncultured bacterium | reverse complement strand
AAAAATCAGGCTAACGCATTGAAAAACTTTATTATTTGACACGGAAATCTCCTTTTGCGAAAGAGCGTTTATGGTGTTATCAAGGGTATAACTCTTTTTACAGCCCCTTTTTGATCAAAAGCCATTTCTATTAAAATCGGAATAAATATATGAAAACTTAATATTATTTTTCGTTTTCCTTTTGAATTATAGAAATTGCTCCATGGAGCCGGATTTATTGTAAATGGTAAAGAAATTGAACTTTTTAATGAATTACAATATGATTATTTTGTCATTAGGAATTTTTAAGAACCTCTAATTTTTCTGGGAGGAAAGAAAAGTGAATAAAAAGGTACTGGTAATTATCCTGGTAGTCGTCCTTACTGTTGTCTTTACAGCTTCAATATCTATTGGCAAAAGTCAAAATGACAATAAGTGCAATGCTTTAAAAAAGAAACTCAACAAAGTGGATAAAGCTCTAAAGCAGGCAACTGATAAATATGACAAATGGTGCAAAGGCGAGCCGGCACCCGCTTTTTGCGCCAAAGCCAAAAAGTTAATAAAGAAATTGAAGAAAAAGAAAAAGAAAATGGAAGCCAAGTACAAAGACCTTGGTTGTTGAGACAAGCCTCAATTTTATAAAAATATAGCGGCGATCATTTATTTGACCGCCGCTATTTATATGTTCACTCAACAGGTGAAAATAATCACCCGTACAATCAATAATCCTAGACGCAACCGGTTGGTTTGGGAAGACCGGCAACTTTGCACGCGCCTTTAGCAGGACCGCTTGGGAATAATTCGTAGATTTTCTTTAAAGGGAACTTAGTCTCTTTACAAAGCTTACGAATCATGGGAGCTACACCGAACTCCAGAAAGTAGTTGCGCAGGTATTTTACTACATGCCAGTGATCATCAGTGAGATCGTCAACGCCTTCTACTTTACCTAACGCGGCGGCAAGATCTTCATTCCATTGATCAGGTTCCTGGATGAAACCATCTTCATCGACATCCACGGATTTGTCACCGTACTCAAATAGTGCCATAAATCTTTCCTCCTAATATGTGGGTTCCTTTAATCAATCTAGTGCATATCAATGTACCCGCATGGGCAATTTTCTGCACACTTCTTACAACCTTGACAAAGATCAAGTTTAAAATAATAGGCTTCGTTGATATCCATGGGTTTTACCACGGCATTATCCTGGCAATAGTTATAACAGTTGCCGCATTTAAAACAGGCGCCGCAACTAAGGCAACGTTTGGACTCCTCGATAGCCTGTTCAATAGTCAATGACTTTGAGACTTCTCTGGTAAGAGAATCCTCGCCAAAACGCTCCTCTACAGGAAGATGGGAAACATCGTTTCTTTCCATCTTTTCGTAATGAGCCAGGAACATCTGGAAACCCCTGCCTTCGGGGTCAAACTTGATGGATGGGTTTACCTCGATAGGAAATTCCTCAAGCTTTGGCTCCTGACCCGAAAGGGTGCTGTCCATGGCCTCCGCGGCAAATCTACCCTGGGCAATGGCGCCTGTTACCAGATAGAGATTGATGGCGTCGCCGCCGGCAAAGATCTTTTCCAGTTTCGTGCGGCCAAACTCATCGATTTTTACCCAGTCCCGCCCTTCACGTAACTCCTCAAGACCCTCAAATTCAGGTTCCTGGCTAATGGCGGGAATCACAAAAGAACAGTCAACCTTAAATTCAGATCCCTCAATGGGAAGAGGACGGCGGCGACCTGAATCATCAGGTTCGCCAAGCTCCATTCGGATGCAGGTCATGGCTGTAGCAAGGGCGCCGGCCTTTTCAAAAGAGACAGGCGCCGCGAGAAACTCAAATTTTATACCTTCCTCTTTGGCGTCTTTGATCTCTTCCTCAATGGCCGGCATTTCATTTTCGGTGCGGCGATAAACAAGAGTGACGTCAGCGCCAAGGCGTTTTGACACCCTGGCCGCGTCAATAGCCGTATTTCCACCACCGACAACCAGAACGCTGTTTCCAACATCAATTGTTTCGTGGGAATTGATTTTGTTCAGAAACTCAGCGCCACTCATTACATTGGGCGCGTCCTCGCCATCGACTCTCAACCCTTTGCCAACGTGGGCGCCGATGCCTACAAAGGCGGCGTCATAATTGCTTTTGATTTCATCAAAGCCGACATCCTTGCCAACGATGGTATTGAGTTTGAGTTCAACACCCATGTCGAAAACCTTCTGGTATTCAGCGTCAATGACATCAGCGGGTAATCTGTAAAAGGGGATTCCATAACGAAGCATACCCCCGGTTTTTGGAAAAGCCTCAAAAACCGTAACTTCGTATCCACGGCGAATCATCTGATACGCGCAGGACATTCCAGCGGGGCCGGAACCGATTACAGCGATTTTCTTTCCCTTGGATTCCTCCCCTGGGACTTTTTCCAGGGGCAGTTTGTTTTCAAGAGCAAAATCACCAAGAGTACGTTCAAAAGCGTTAATGGCCACCCGTTCATCAACGTCTTTCCTGTTGCAATTGTCCTCGCAAGGGTGAGGGCAGACACGACCGCATATTCCTGGGAATGGATTGGTTTCGGCCAGCAGGCTAAAAGCGGTTTTAAAAGAATCCTCATAGGACCTTTCATATAATTCGGACTGGGCCACATAAGTCAACATGCCCCTGATATCATTATGGTTAGGGCAGCCGTTGAGGCAAGGCGGGGTTTTTGGTACATATTCCGGTCTGAGATCAGAACCATCCCTCATGCCGCCGCCGCTGGTAGGCCTGGTTTTCAGCTTCTTCTTTTTCTTTCCTTTTTTGATTAATCCCATTTCAATTTCTCTTTCATAACTGTTACAATATTAACTAATACAATTTCAATTCCGCTTCCACTCATTATTTCACTTTTCAATCAGATATTATCGGCCTCTTCGGGTCATATGGAGGCAAGAGCAATAATTTCAATAACAGGGAACCGTTATTTTTGAAAAATCCGATGCTTTTTCCTTATTAGTAAACCTGATTTTTTTATATTCCCCGGCGCCTTTGATAATTCCCTGAATAATTTCCGGAGCACCCACGGCATGGAGGTGAAGATAAGAAGCCAATACATTTTTGTAGATAAGACCATCACGTCCATTAAAGACGCCCTTTCCTCTTTTTATAGTGAAGGCCGTCTTATTGGTTTTTTCCGAAGTAACATATGAATAGTGAAATTCATGCCCCTTAAGTATGGCGCCTTTCTTAAAAAAAGGGTTTTTCCTGTCAACCTCAACTTTGCAATATCCGTGACCCTTTGGTTTTAGTGAAACTTTAAGGTCAATGGGAAAAACATCGCAAAGAGGATAAATCGCCCCTTTATACTCAACGCTACGGCCAAGGTACATAAGCCCGCCACATTCCGCGTAAAGGGGAAGTCCTTTTTCAACGGCTTTTTTTATATCATTGATCAATGAGGAATTCTTTGAAAGCTTTTCCAGGTGAACCTCAGGAAAACCTCCTCCGATAATAAGAGCGTCAAGCCCTTCGGGCAACCTGGGGCTGTCAAAAGCGGAGAAAAATTCCACTTCGCACCCCGCGTCAATCAAACCTTCAATGTTTTCCTGATAGTAAAAGGAAAAAGCACGATCCTTTATTATTCCAATCTTCAGACCGTTTCTCTTTGCTTTTACTGTCACAGAATTTTCCGCGAAAGGCGGCGCCTTTACCCTATGGGCAATCTCCAGCAATTTCTCCACATCCACATTTCTGGAAATTATTTCACCAAGCTCCTTGGCTATTTTCTCAATATCCTCATACTCGCATACGGTTGTCAGACCAAGGTGCCTGTTTGGAATCAGGTCCATGTCGATTTTCGGTATAGCGCCGATTACCGGTATTCCCGTAATCTCCTCAATAGCATCTTTCGCGACTTTTATATGACGCTTACCGGCGCAATCATTCAGGATAACAGCCGCGATTCGGCAATCAGGATCAAGGTCGGCGCATCCCTTTACAATCGCCGCCGCTGTTCTTGTCATCTTTGTAATTGGAAGAACAAGCACGGTCGGAGCCTCCAGTAATTTTGCAAGCTCCGCCGTGCTGTGAGTGCCATTTATATCAAATCCGTCATGAAGCCCTCTGGCGCCTTCGATAACATTGATCTGACCGGGATTCGCGTGTCGTTGGAATGAAGAAAGCACCTGATCCCGACTCATCATATAGGTATCAAGATTTCTCCCGATGCCATCAGATGCCGCCCAGCCCAGCCAGGCGCTGTCAATATAGTCAGGACCTTTTTTAAAGGCTGCCGGGCTGTAACCCTTCTCCCTCAAGGCAAGTAAAAGTCCCAGGGAGAAAATAGTTTTACCCGAATCGCCCTTGACGCCGGCAATGACCAGGCGAGGATATTCTTTACTCAACTTCAATTCCTTAACGCGACACGCTTGCTCTATGGCAGCGAATTATTTTTTGGCGGCCGCTTCTTCATGTGGAATCTCAATAAAGGAACCACCAAAATAGGTGTAGACCAGTTTTCCCGTATCAACCAATGATTTGATGGCTTTTTTGCACATCTTTTTGTTGATCTGGTCAGAGCCATACAATTCAAGCATTTTTTTGGTCAAGTCGCCGGGTTTATATTTTTTATTCCCCGCATCCTGCTCAACAAGTTTGAACATGGATTCCGCGATTTGTTCAATTGTAACTTCAGACATTGGTTTCCCTTCTTAGAATTTCTGCCAGGTTGTCCTTTGGAAGGTTGTTCCGGCATATTTATAATCATCTATGTGGTACTTGGTAAACTCAATATCGGTCATCTCAAAGAACTTGGGCCAGCCGATTCTCTCTATGAAGTCGCCCATACGCTCGTATTTCCTGGCGTTATCTTTCCAAACCTCAACGATATTAACCACAGAATCAACAACTTCCGGCCAGCGGGGTGGATTGTTTGGAAGGTAAGGAATGGCCAACTTGGAAAACTTGGGCTGGGTTCTGGAGTTGCCGATTTTGCCACCGACCCAGATGGAGATGCCATCGTATTCGGGACTGGCGATGGTCATGGACGGGCAGACTGTAAAGCAGTTGCCGCAGAACATGCACTGGTCTTCAATTACTTCAACGCTCTGCTTGCCTTCCACTGTGGCTGGACGAATGGCAGCCAGAGGGCAGGAAGCAATAAGGTTGGGAACTTCGCAGAACTTAGGTAACGTCTCATGATCGATGTCAGGCACTTTTCTGTGTACACCAAGAATAGCGATATCAGAGCAGTGGACCGCGCCGCACATATTAAGGCAGCAAGCCAGAGCGATGCGAAGCTTTCCCGGAAGCTTCATAGTGGTGAAATAATCACTAAGCTCGTCCATGGTGGCTTTAACAATACCCGAAGCGTCAGTAGCCGAGCTGTGGCAATGGACCCAGCCCTGGGTGTGAACGATATTGGAAATAGCGTTTCCGATACCGCCAACCAGGAAACCACCTGCCTCAATGTCGGCGATTAGAGGATCGATGTTGGCCTCCTCCGTTACAAGATATTCCACGTTATTTCGGCTTGTAAAACGAAGATAGCCGCCGGAGTATTTGTCAGCCAGGTCACAGATCCAGTTAATGGTCTGGACGCTGAGGATACGCGGGGAAGCCATGCGAACCGAGTAGAGCTTGGCGCCGGTTTCTGATGTATGAACCAGAACGCCCTGCTTGGGTATTTCGTGATATTTCCATTTGCCATAGTTCTCTTTGATTATCGGCGGCAACATTTTTGAATAATGTGGTGGGCCGATATCGGTAATACGTTGTTCAGACATTTATCAACCTCCTGGTTAATCATTAATCGAACACAACGGTTCGAGTTGTTTTAAGTTATTCCTCTTCATCCTCATCAAGCTCGAAGAAGATGTAGGGATTGTCGCGAGTCGCCGAAACCATGTGAGGATCGGGGTCCAGACCAATAGCCTCAAGGAAATTACCCATGCCCACGCGTTGAATAAATTCACCTACGCGCTCGCGGTTCTTGCCTTCTTCACCCCAAACGTCCCAGATTTCTTCAACCAGCTCTTTAATGTCTTCGCAATACCCCTCAATGGCCTCTTCGTCGGCGTCCGCCGGGAGAGACTCATCAACTTCCACAAATGGAATAAGCATTGACGCCAGGAGCGCGCCTTCTACGATGGGTGCCTTTGCTCCAATAAGAAGAGACGCGCCTTTTTCCAAACCAGGACGAAGAGCTTTAGGCATTACGTTAATGCAATGCATGCATTTTACGCAGTTGCCGTTATCGATGGTCAACTTGCCGCCATCCCAGGTCATGCAACCAGTGGGGCAATTGCCAATTACGTCGGCCTGAATATCCAATCCGCCATCAGCATAAGCCTTAACTGCAGCGTCATCCTGGCGAATATCATCTTTCCAGGTGCCGATAACAGCCATGTCGGACCTGGCGATGGAAGCAACGCAATCATTAGGGCAACCGGCGAATTTAAATTTCCACTTATACGGGAAAGGCGGACGATGAAGTTCATCCTGCCAATGCATAGTGAAGTTGTGACACATAGCCATGGTGTCGTAACAAGCGTATTCACAGCGAGCCTCTCCACAACAGCAGCTAGGCGTACGCAAATCGGAACCGGAACCGCCAAGGTCCCAGCCGTTCTCGGTCATCTCTTTGAAGATAGGCTCGAGCTCATCGGTAACTGTTCCAAGAAGAACTATGTCGCCGGTGGAGCCGTGCATGTTGGTCAGACCAGAGCCCCGTCTTTCCCATAATTCAGTTAAAAAGCGAAGGGCTTTTGTACTATAAAACCAACCGGATGGCTGATTTACGCGAATGGTATGGAAATGAGCGACATCGGGAAACTCTTCGCCAAGCTCAGAGTACCGGCCGATAACGCCTCCACCATAACCCATGACACCGACAATACCGCCGTGCTTCCAGTAACCTCTTTTGTCTCTGTAAGACTTCTCCAATTGGAGTAAAAGGTCCGAACACATCTTGTTTCCACTGTCAGCCGACTTTTTAATCTCTGTTACGAAACTCGGCCATTTCCCCTTAGATAATTCATCAATTAATGGGGTTTTCGACTCTGCCATTTAGCGCTCCTTCCTGCTAAAAGACTATAAAAAAATATGAAATTTACTAACCTTACCGTTTTAATATTCATAATCAAAAAATGAATAACCTGCTTTTCCCATATGAAATTGGGATTTCATAATACTCCCAAAGTTCCGTATGTCAACAGTTTTTATGCCATTTTATATGATGAAAATTATTCTCATTAACAGGTCGCAAATAGAGATTATTTTTACCTTTTTAACAAATATTTTTTCTATTGAATGAATTGCCATTCAGCAAGGCGCCAAGGCTGTTGATTTTCCCTAATATTCATCAAAAGTGACCAGGTCTCTAAACTTCCCGTATCGCTTAATTATTTCATCCATGGTAAGGCGCCTCATTCGGTCCAGGCTGAATTTTTCAACGTTAAAACTAGCCAGAACCGATCCAAGGATAACCCCTTTTCTCAGATTTCCATTTGAAAGGTCTCCGGTTTTGGCCAGATAACCGATAAAACCTCCGGCAAAAGTATCTCCACACCCGGTTGGATCAAAAACATTAACCAGAGGCATGGCGGGAGCGGAAAATATGCCATGCTGGTCAAAAAGAAGGGCGCCATATTCTCCTTGCTTAATAACAAGTATCTCAGGACCGAGTTCCCTGATTTTCATCGCAGCTTTTACAAGGTTATTCTCTTTGGCGAGCATTTTGGCTTCCGAATCATTGATAAGAAGAATATTTACAAGTTTTAATGTCTCAATAAGCTCTTCTCTTTTTCCCTCAATCCAGAAATTCATGGTGTCCGCGGCGACAAAAAACGGTTTTTTTACCTGGGTTGTGACCGATTGTTGTAACTTTGGGTCGATATTGGCAAGAAACACCACTTTCGCGTCCTTGTATGATTGAGGTAAAATGGGATTAAAGTCCGCGAATGCATTAAGTTGAGTATCCTTCGTGATGGCTTCATTTAAGGCGTCGCCATATTCTCCTTCCCAAAAGAAAGTCTTTCCCGGTACAACCGAGAGCCCCTCAGTATCAATATCCCTGCTTTTAAAAAACTCTATATGCTCTTTTTCAAAATCCTCGCCAACAACCGCGACAATTTTAACTTTCGTAAAAAATGAAGCCGCCACGGAAAAGTAACTCGCGGAACCTCCAAGGGCTTTATCGGCTTTTCCAAAGGGTGTTTTTACCGAATCATAGGCCACTGACCCTGTTACAACTATATCCATGGAATTCCTCTCAATTATGTTTAAAACATGTAAAACTGTATTTTATCAACCATATCCAGGGTAGAAAATATAGAATAGAAGGCTGATAACGCCAAGTATCCATGTGCCGATGTTGACTTCCTTTGCACGCCCTGTAACCAATTTTATCAATGGGTATAATACAAATCCCGCAGTTATGCCCACACCCAGGTTATAAGTAAAACTCATCAGGATTATTACAGCGAAAGCAGGAACAAGTTCGGTAATATCTGAAAAGTCAATTTTTTTCACAGCGCCAATCATAAGCAGCCCCACAATAATCAGGGCCGGTCCGTAGGCGCAACTGGGAATGGCTGTAAGAATCGGCGTGAAAATCAAAGCCAGTAAAAACAGAGACGCGGTTACAAGAGCGGAAAATCCTGTACGCCCTCCTTCTTCAATACCGGCGGCGCTCTCGATATAAGTTCCTGTTGTGGTGGTTCCGCAACCGGCGCCAATCACTGTGGCCACGGCGTCGGCCATCATCGGTTTTTCGATTTGGGGAAGATTCCCTTCATCGTCGAGAAACTTCGCCCGGGACGACACGCCGATAAGGGTGCCCATGGTATCAACAAAGTCCATGAGGAAAACAGTAAGGAGAACAGGAAGGAAGGCCATCTGAAAAACAGCCTTAAAATCAAATTTGAAAGCGATATCTCCGATTCCCGCCGGCGCGCCGATTATCCCCTTTGGAGACTCAACAGCAAAGGGTGGAAACTCAACACCCAGGGCTTTCAAAAGAAAGGCGAAGCCACTGGTAACCAGTATCCCTATCATAATGGCGCCTCTGACCTTGACAGCGAGCAAAACTCCCATCAGCACAAAGCCGAAAATCGCCAGAAGAACAATCGGGGAATTGAAAAGCCCGATTTTCACAGGCACAAAAGGTCTTGGCATATTTATGGAACCGGAACCGGCCAGAGCATCGAGGGTTGCTGACTGGGGGTTTGAAAAAATAAATATTTCAGGAGCGTGGGGCAGATTCACCGATACGATTCCCGTATCCACAAGGCCGATAAAAGTTAAAAACAGGCCAATACCCACTACAAAAGCGTACTTCAGATTTTTCGGCACCGCGTTGGCGAGCCATGATCTGAGCTTAAAAACTGTCAGAAGAACAAAAAGAACGCCCCCTATCAATATGGCTGTCATTGCCGCGTCCCAGGAAAATCCCAATCCAGCCGGCGGCGCCGCGCAGACAACAAAGGCGATAAAGGCGTTCTCCCCCATATAAGGCGCTACAGCGAAAGGGCGCCGAGCATAAAATGCCATTATTAAAGTACCCACTACAGCGGCGATAATCGTGGCGGTTGTAAGCTGATCAACGGGCATACCGGTTTTGCTCAATATCAGAGGATTGACAACAATAATATAGGCCATGGTTAGAAATGTTGTAAAACCTCCAAGAATCTCTTTTTTGAAGCTTGAATCGTGCTTTTCAAATTCAAAATATTTGGCAATCATGTCGCCTCCCCATTGATGGATATATTATGAACTAAATTATCTCCTTGACAGAAAAATCTCAACTACATAGACGCTTTTTTCAGATCCTGTTTCCTTGAAAACCACACCCACGCCAACCTCGGAAAATCTGTTGTCCAAAATAGCCAAGGCATGGGCCGGAGAGCGCATCAGATTTCTATGCGCGTCGGTCACTGTTTCGTTAACAGCTATATTTTCAGCAACATATCGATAATCAATGCCATCTTTTTTGACCCTGTCGGCTATATCCCGACCATTAATATCCACATGAGCAACGTGGTTATTCACCATCATCTCTTTGGCGTAAGCTCTGGCCACTTTATCCAGGTCCGCCGCCCTTGTCAGCCTGACTTTTCCCTTTTTCGCTCTTATTTTATTTATCAGATAAAACAATTTCTGTTCAGCGGAAAATGTTGTTTTGGCAACAGTAGACCCACCTGTTTCAAGACCGGATGTCGCCTCATTTTCTTCCACCGGACTTTCAGTCACGGCAAGGTCAAAAAGAGCCGCTATTTCAGGCCCCACATCATAATTAACCTGGAATTCCACAGTATATTCGCCCTTCCCTTTATCAAAAAGCAACTCAAAGGAAAAAGAGCCGTCCGGATTAACAGTTACCGGATATTTTTCAATATCAGCCGATGGGTCGGCAACAAGAATATCCAGGGATTTAGAATCAACAAGCAAGTCTCCGGAAAAGATAAAACTCTCCCCGGGTCTGATATGCTTTGGGACACTGTCTAATAAAACCGACCTTCTTGATAGAAGAATCAGCATGTATTTCATTGGAGGCAATAACCTGGAAGCCACGGCAATACCCATGTGGGTGTAACGGCCATCCTGAAATTCCGTGATAAGATTCTGGTCTATAATGATTTTTCTCGCGTCGCTGATCTTGAGCATATTCGCCTATCGTTTCCCCA
>CAYSHR010000076.1:0-10644 GCA_964430795.1 uncultured bacterium | reverse complement strand
ATTGCCCCCTTTTTAAAAACACTAGACTCTTGGAAAAAAAGCTTTTTTTTACCTTTTTAATTTGTTATTCGATATTTAATGTATTGATCCATTTATTGAGAATATATAAAATAATAATTGACTTCTTTTCACCTATTGTTAAAATATCATTATAAATTGGTTGGTTACTTTTTTCTATTTTTGGGGGATGAACCGTATAAAAATCTGATAATATTTCTGTTTTGCGCGCATCTGACTCCGGCTGATCTTCTTCTCTCCTGTTTAAAAAGATATTACGGTGATTTCAAAGGGTTATCAGGCCAAATAAAATGCTCCTGACGGGGGATTGTCTGAAGCAGGTTATTTAGTTTACCCCACCTATCAACAATTGCGGAGATAAAACAATGAATTTGGAAAACAGCATTGAATTGTTTTTAAAAGCCTGCGAATCCGACCTCGGCCTTTCTGAAAAAACAACCAGGGCTTATGCCTATGATCTTGGCCAATTTGGCGACTTTATGGAAGGCAAGAGTCTGGATAAAATCGATTCAGAGGATATACGCCGATATCTTGAGTATTTAGATAAAGAGCAGAAACTTAAAGGTTCAACTATACGCCGTAAGATAATGACATTAAAGGCTATTTTTGGATTCTTTGTTGATAGGAAAGAGTTGACGACTACTCCCCTGGAAGGAATTGATCATAAATATAAGATGAGCAAAAGCCTTCCAAAAATATTAAACATCAATGATGTTCAACGTCTTTTGGAATTTGTGGAAAGGGACGTTGAAAGACTTCTTTCCATGCTCAGGCCGGGCTGCGGAAGAAAAGTGCGACTTCATTATGAAAACTCCATCAGAGATAGATCCATTATAGAACTCCTTTTCTCATCAGCCATGCGCATTGGGGAACTATCTGAACTCAATATGGCGGACATGGACTTTGAAAATTGCATCGTCCATGTAAAAGGCAGGGGTAAAAGAGAGAGGATTTTACAGATATTTTCTGAAAAAACGGCACAATCTCTAAAAGAGTATATGAGAATCAGGGATAATCTAAAGGGTGACCCGGAGGCATTGTATCTTAACCGATTCGGCGGCAGACTCTCCATCTTCGCTATAGAAAACCTTTTTGAGAGAATCAGAAAGAATGCTGGAATACGCAGGCGAGTGACCCCCCACTCATTAAGGCACACCATAGCCACAATGATGTTAAATACAGGTAGGGATATTCGGGAAATTCAACGGATTCTTGGGCATAGCTCGGTTGTAACTACTCAGATATATAATGAGGTTGCCCCAAGAAGACAAAGAAAAGTGCTTTCAAGATTTAATGAACAGAAGCGTCTAAGCGTCAAGGTTCTTGACGAACAACCTGTTAGAAAGCCAAAAACCATACTCAGGCCAAAACGTGATAGAGCGCCCGAAGAATAAACAGCTTTTTACCAGCGGGAAAGTATTTATTTGAAAAGACACCTGGCAATAGTTTTTTCCGTCTGTTTCATAACCCTTCTCTTTTCCTGCCAATTAACTGATGATGTCAAAAAGGACTATGACCGTTTTTTTGCGGGGAGCATGGAATACGATGATGCCTCCATTGCCGGCTTGATAGCCAATTCATGCCCGAATCATATTATTACCTCCGGCTTTGGCCTTGGATGGAAAAAGCTGAATCATCGAATTTCACTCTGGGAAGCATATCCTCTTTTTCCAAATTGTGTTGAGTCGTTGGATCGTGGGTTACTTAAGGCAGGATATATTGGCGGAGACTTCTCAACAGGCCACATCATGACCGACACGCCATATTTCGAATACAGTGGAACAAAAGTTCTATCAAGGGGGGACGCTTTCTTTATTTCCGGTCATGTTTTAATGCTTGTAAAGGGCGATTCTTTTACAAATTCATCACAGGTGATAATTCAAAATCCTCATATAAAACCCGACTCACAAGCCGCTATTTTTATTTCAGGCTTAAGTATTGACACGGATTTTCCTCAGCCTGATCCATTATATCCGGTGACTTATGATCCTGCCCTTGGCTATACAATAAAAGGTTTAGGCGCGAGGGCGGAAAATATCTCCATATCCTCCGGGCAGATCAAATTTACTATTATCGGAAGATTCGAACCCGGCCCCGCGGACAGAAAAGAGATGAATCTGGCTATTGAAAAAGCTGTGATCCCGATGAAAATCTTTTTTACGGTTGTAGAGCCGGGAAAAGGAGGAGAGATTACAAAAGGGAGTGTAAATTATGAATTGACTTATCCGCCGCCACAATTCCCTTTTCCACAGAATATTGAGCCTGCATCAGACACTTTACGTAGGTTGGAAATATGGGGCGCGCCTGGCATGCCTTTAGCTTTTCCGGCAATAACCGGATTTGACTTCCGCCTGTTTAAATCAGTGGAAAATGGCGACTACATCAGAAAAATATCTGTAATGGTAAAGTTGCTTGAATATGATTCTGCCACTGGAAAAGGAGTTTTGGATGTAAATGGTTATGCCTCAAATTCTTCTCTAATCGCTTACGAGGTTATGGAGAATGGTTTTTCAGCCTCTGTTGCCCTTGTTCAACTGGAAAAGGGCGCCATTGAACCCATTTATCTATCAGGCTATTTTGAAACCGGACGGACCGAGTTTCCTCTATTTTAAGAAACAGTCCATCTCCACTGATTTGGTTAAGGTTGCTCAGTTAATACCCATCCCGAAACTCAGTTGGGTGCTTATGTTGTTCCCTGACCCCAAATGAGCAATTTTTCGCGAGGTCAAGGAAATCAAGGTTTTGAGCGGAGGCGTACTCATGTACTCCGCACAATTAAAACCACCGATTGACGCCGAGATCGTGAAAAAGGGCCATTTCGGGACGGGAACCAGTTAGCTCGAAACTCTTTTGGAATAGTCCGCTCCTAGTGCCATGTCAACTCTCAGGTGGCGTGGGCCACCGGCGAGCCGCCGGCAGCAACAAGCCTGCCCACGAAATTAGCCATTTCGTCAAAGTCTTATCCTACATTTGACCATTGACATTACGCCAGGACCATTTTCCACCTTCGGGACCATGAAAAATATATTTACTGTTCCACAAATTATTCAGTATAATAACTTAGTTTTTCGCCCAATGCCCAAAAGAGTTAAATAGCTCAAAAAGTGGTATCTTTTATTTGTGGACAAAGCTGATAAAATAAAATTGTTCCGGCAAAGAGCCGGGAATATCCCACTGGGTTATAAAATCGCCATGGCCGCGGCCAGCCTTATCTTCTTTCTGTTCTTGACTGAAGTAAGCCTGCGAATAGTTGGCGCGCTATTTTTCAGCCGTGACAAGGAGATGGTCCACTTCGGTGAAAAAAGCAGCGACAACAGGGTGATGTGCGTGGGAGATTCTTTTACCTGGGGTGGCAGAGGTCCCAGGCAGGATGCCTACCCCGCCCTTCTAAGCAACGTATTAGCAGAAAAATTTCCTAAAATGAGTTTCGCTGTAATCAATCGGGGAGTATGCGAAACGAATTCAAGATATGTCATGGAGATTATCTTGGCTCATCGCCTCTCAAGCATGGACGTAATCCACAGGGCCTTTTACAGACACATTCCTGTTCCTTTTTCCTAAATCTTGACACCCATTTCCCCATGGTAGTAAGGTAATATATATGGTAAATTGCCATTTGTTCTTTTTTGCCTGAGGAGATTTCAATGAAGTCGCGACTTTGCTTGATAGTCGTTCTTACCGCCCTGCTGGTGCTTCCAACGGTCATGGCCAATGCCCAATCATCGGTTATTGAAATGGAAGGAAATGTGCCTAATGGTTTGGTAATGCGCATACCCAATACTGGTTTTGACTTCGCCACAGACCTGGCTGAGACTCTGATAAACGCCATAGATTTGAATGCCTTTATCCTGGCAATGAATCCGGTCTACCCTGAGGAATGTCTTACCATCGCCAGTATTGGAGTAAATATTACTCAATCTCATATCGGCGACATAAGCTTTGGTATTGGAACCACTCCTATTCCGGGAATGGGGTCCCATCCGAATGACCTTTATGTTGAAATGGTAATCGCTAAAGAAGTTGGCTTTAACAACCTTTTCGAATTCAACGCCTTTGGAGATATCGCCTGTTTCTGGCCTTCCTATTCAGTAACAGCTTCAGTTGACGCGACTCAAATTGAACTGGGGATGGCTGTGGCTATTGACTATTCGCCCTCAACCGGCCTTGAGGTGACCGTTGATGAAATAATCGTGAACCTGGTGGACTTCGCTTTTGACATAAATAACTTTCCCGACACTATTGAAGATTGGATTGCCGGCGAATTGGAAAATATTTTCGAGGATATTGCCGCTGACCTGGGCATGGAACTGATTCAGGACCTTATTGAAGATGAGCTTGGAAATATTAATCTGTCCGGCGACACCCCATTTTCCGGATATAATCTCCATTATGAGCTTGATCCGGCTCTTTTCACCGATTCAACCGGCGCCACATTCAACTCGGATATGCAGTTGTTTCTCTCGGGAACAACTGTTGATCCCTGCGTTGATCCCGGTGTTCCTGTAGGTTCTCGTTTTACGGATAATGATATAGGCGTGTTTCATGATGTCACCCCTGGTGGTAATCCTTTCCAGCTAGGCGTAGCCTTTAGTGATGATATTTTCAATCAGCTTCTTTTTTCCATCTATGCAAAGGGCATGCTCTGCTGGGGTCCTGAAAGCATCTCAAAGGATAAAAAGATGACCGGCCACGATTTCGTTAATTTATTCAGGGGCAAAATCCCTGACAAGGAGATGGATAAAATAAAAGACGCCCAATGGCTATTCGCGATTTACCCTGTAAACCCGCCAACCATTGAAGTGGGTCTGGGCAGTAACGATCTTTCCCTTGTTATTGAGGATATGAGGTTTGACTGGCTTCTTTTCAGAGAAGGCAGGTTTGTGGAACTCCTAAACGCCTCCTTTGACATTGACATTGGTCTTGATATTGAAATGGACGTAAACAGCAACCTGATAATCACATTCAACCAACCTACAATCATTCCAAACATCCACGACTCAAGCTTCAATGTTCTGCCCATGAGTGTTATCCAGCCATTGCTTGATACGTTAATCGGCTTTGTTCAAATCATGCTCGAAAACCTGATACCCCCTATCCCTGTTCCTGGATTCGCGGGCTTTTCCCTGATTATTGAAGAGGTGGCGCCCATGGGCATTTTCGAAGATTATCTTGGGATATTTATCTCTGTTGAAAGCCCGATAAAGGCGGCGGCATCCGGCGAGCCCGATACATTGATAGTTCTTTCGGATATTGACGGAAATATCTTATCCGGTAGTGATCTCGATCTGAATAATTATGAAAGCTCCAGATTTGGATTGAAAGACGGGCGTGAGATAACCGTTGGCTTTGAGGCTGTTGGGGGAGGGAACGTCAGTAAATATTATTACAAGATTGATGATTCAGGATGGCGCCTTGTCAAGGGAAACCAGGTTACAATTGGCAACCTTATTGAAGGGGAACATACCTTTTACGTAAAAGCCAAGAATGCCCAAAACATAGAGGATTTATCTCCCGCCGGACTGAACTTCACCTGCGATAATGTTCCCCCAAAAATCCTTGGAATTGAGATTTCCGAGGGTTCCCTTCATGTAAACGGCTGGGACTATATTGATGATAATCTTAAATATGTTTTTACCATTGACGACGCCCTTTACGTTGTTCAATCTGATTCCCCGGAACTTTCATTTGCCGGTCTCTCTCCCAAGGATCACAAAATAGATATCACGGATAGTGACAGCTCGGGAAACATATCAAGATCAACCAGCGTAACCATTTCAATAGAGGGCGATACAGGTGGAGAAAACAAGGATGATGGCCGGGGGTCCGGAAACAGTAACGGAAAAAGCGGAGAAGCAAGAGGTGCTGAGGATGATTCCCTTGGGGGTTGCCATGTTGGTTCAAGCTCAGGCGGCAATACCGCCCTGCTGTTATCGTTGATTCTCCTTTTTCCATTGTTTGTTAAGAGTTACAGGCGGACTGTTTTTCTCGCAAAGATAAAATAATCATAAATAAAATATCTCCTTTTGAATACTCTCGGAGATTTTATTTATCAATTGCCACGGGAATGAATATGAAAAAGACTTTTTTTATCCTGACTCTTATCATTACAACCATGGTCGCGTGCGCTTCGACCAGTCCAACAGCTTCGTTCTTCAGGGATAAATCTTATAATTATTCCTTTGAGGGAAAGAAGTATTTCAAAACATACGATTTTAGAAAAATAGTTATCACTTATTCGAATGGCAGGATCGCCGACTATCGGGTAACCACGGAAAACAGATATGAGATATTGGCTTCCTCTTTGAAAATGGGCGCTTTCCTCTAGATGTCTATCGGCCAAATCGAAGGCGCGGGATATGAGAACAAAGAGATGGTGGTCGCCTTTACCGCTACCGCGAAAGAGGGCGTCACGAAATTCAAAGGAGAACCGGGAACCGATAAAGAAAGTATCCTTAGAGATCTTTCGAGAGTCGAATATAAAAGAGTTGATGCCGCGGGGCGGCTGTTGGCTATTGGCCCCGGTCCTCCTCCAGAAGATCCTCTTTCCATTTCAGATTGGTCACAAGTAGAAGGCTTTAAGATTCATAGCAAGGAAAATTATCAGATACCTTATGCCGCTTTCGGCTTTATCGCGCCAAAGGTTCCCCCTGAAAAAGAATCTTTATGGAAAAAGGATGTACTTCTCTGGTATACAGGCGACAAATTTTCCTTATCCTTGGTAACAGAAAATAAAACAGGCGGGGTTTCGGACAACACATATCAACTGGCGGCCTATGGAACAAAACACTGGAAGGTAGTTGGGGATGTGGATGTAAAAATTCACTCGGTTATATATTTCGGGCAGAGCATCTTTAATACATCTGTGGGCTTTTATAGTAACCACAGCAGTGAATATTCAATTGATTACACTGTAGCGGGTCAAAAGAGAACAAAGGTTCTGGTAAAACACCTCTCGAACAATTCAAGAGCAAAAAGAATAAACATAAATCCCATGTAAAGGGACTCTAAAGGGATTCGGCATATTCCTTAAAGTTTTTAAGCATAGCCGGAAAGCTGGTGGATATAAGCATATTAACAACGCTCTTGGGAGTAAACATGCCCAGGTCTACATCAACAGTATAAGTGGCTTCAGTCTGGTTATCGCCGGTTTTCTCAAGGCGCCACCCACCATCATTAGCTTTCATAAATCCCTTTTTCGCCAAAGACCAGGTCAGCTTTTCTCCTGGCACGCCTTTCAGGTTCAAAGTATATTCAACCTGCTTGATGATCTTAACAAAAAACGTGATAGTCCATTCATTGTCACCGGCTTTATCTATCCTGATCTCCTTCATGTCTTTTATGAATTGAGGATATTTTTCAAAATCTATAATCACATCGTAGAACACATCAGGAGACACATTGATGACAATTGAACTTTTAGCTTGAGCCATGATTCCCTCCAAAAATTATATAATAGGTTATTTCCGGACAGCTTTTTTATTCGATTATTTTAATCGGTTGGGGCATAAAAGTCGCGATAAAAAGTAATATCGCCAGTATGCCCGTTAATCGTCCGCGCCAATCGAGTTTGCCGACCCTTTCATTATTAATTCCCATGGATATCTCCTCTTTTACAGGTGGGTGGTCAAGTCCGAACAGAAACAACATTCCACCCCAGAACAACCATATGGTGGCGTCGCCACTCACTTCAAAAGCAGCTAAAAGGAAGATGTGAATAAAAACTAAAATAATCAATGGTATGGCACGAATCTTACGCCGCTCCCGAGCAAATATCAAGTAGAGGGCAAATCCTGATAATATGACAGCGGTAGGTAAACCCTTATAACCTATTTCACCAATGTCGCCCCAAGCGCCGTAAATAATCAAGGTCAAAAACACCAATCTGCTTATTATTCCATGCTTTTTACCAAAAAGAGAGTAGATGATATGCCCTCCATCCAACTGGCTGGCGGGTATAAGGTTAAGGGCTGTAACAAGAAAACCTATCCACGCGGCAAACGCGATAGGCGAGATGGCAATATCCATTCCTTCGGGTGTTGGTCCTTTTATCAGGTATGTGATCCCTTTAAAAAGCAGGGAATCTCCCATCTGAATCGAGCCTCCGGAAACATTTACAAACTCCGATTCATGGATACCGGCCACAGCCAGCAGAACAGCGACAATAAACCCGGCGATAGGACCTGATGCGCCCACGTCCATGAGCTGTTTTCTGTTTTTCAATTTTCCTTTGATTTGAATAAAAGCGCCGAAGGTCCCAATTCCGATTGGAGCCGGAATGAAAAAAGGCAGGGTGGTGTCGATATTATGCTTTTTGGCGGCGAAATAATGGCCGAGTTCATGACTTAACAATATTGCCAGGAGGGCAGAGGCAAAAACGAGGGATTCAAGGACCATGCCCCCAATGGAATTTTTGCCGCTTCCCCAAAAGAAAAGATAAACAAACATAATGGAAATTATTGTGGCGAAGAATAGGAAAAGATGAGTTCCTGGAGTTTCAGGTAAAAGAGTTTTTCTTTTTCTTGGGGAGTTCTGTTGTCTGTTTTCTGGTAATCCGGCCATCAGTTTGATTAGTCAGCATATCCTTTCTCAACTTTTTCCTGATCTTCCTTGCAGCTTATGCAGAGAGTCGCTACAGGACGCGCCATCAATCGCTTCAAACCGATATCGCCACCACATATCTCACAATAGCCAAATTCATCCTCATCAATTCGATTAAGGGTTTTTTCCACTTTATTTAGGAGCATGGCCTCCCTGTCTCTAAGGCGCAGAGAAAGGGTCTGGTGGCTTTCCTGTGTGGCTACGTCAACCTCATCATTCAAGTGGTCGGGATTTGGGTTGGTTATTGAATCTTTGGTGATATTGGCGTTCCGAAGTATTCTCTCTTTATCGGAGATAAGTTTTTTTCTTATCTGTTCTTTATCTCTTTTTCGCATTCCATTTTCCTTCTCAATCTTTATTCAACTTAAGAAATTTTCTGGCTGCCGGGTTGATAAAAACTTCTTCAAGGTTGAATCTTGTTAGTTCCCGGGCTAAAGCATGGACTTTCTCCAAGTCGCCCATTCTCCTGTCAATAAGAATAACATCCTCTCCTCGTATTTTACACGATCCATAGGAGGCTTTTACAGGGCCTCCGGCAATTTTCTCATACCTAATTTTTACCCCTATCTTACGGGCTACTTCCTCAAGAGACACCAACAGCGAATCGGCGGACACTTTTGATGGATGAGATTTATTCTTTACCATTTTACAGAACCATACCCCATAGCACAAATACTTTTTCCAAGGCACATTGTTCTATCTCAATTTATTTTTATTTGCAATATTTTTTTTAAAATTCCGACAGAAAAAAACTTCTTAAAATCGAGGTTCCTAATCAGAATTTTTGATCTATTCAATTTGTTTTCAAAATATTCTGAAAATTGTTGTAACTAATGCTCTGTTTGTCTATACTCTTTTGGATTTATAACTGTTTCTTTATTAGGAAAACTCATGGCTTTACGATGCCCATCATGCAATTATCCGAATTTCGCTGACGTGAAAACCTGTCGGAGATGTGGCATCGACTTACCTAATCAATGCCCATCTTGTGGGACAATTCTAAAAACAGCCACATCCTTCTGCTCTGTCTGTGGTGAGATTTTCGAAAGCGACGATGTCACAGCCGCCATTGCGGACAAGTACAAGAAGCCTCTAATCAAGGCAAGAAAAAAAGCTGATCAGTACGTTGGACCAAAGCCAAGAGACTTGATGAGTTGCCCCAAATGTAAGCGTACAATTGCCCAGGCCGTGGCGTTCTGTACATACTGCGGGTTAAAAAAGCCGGCGGAGGTTCAGGCTGAACTCGCGGAAAAAAGCCGGAAAGAGGCGGCAAAGGCAAGGATTATTTTGCCACGCCCCGCCGGCAAAGCCCCACCCAAACCCTCGAAAAAAGCAAAACAGAAACCCAAGGCGGCAGTCGCGAGACCTGTTAAAAAAGGGGACCGGAAAGAAGGCAGGATCACACCCAGCCCCCGCCCCCAAAAGCCACCTTCGCCTTTGCCGGCACAAGCAAAAAAAATCCATGAGAAAATCACTCCCGAGCCCCAGGCTGAATCCGGCGCCGAACAGTTAGCCTCTTTTACCGAACAACCCAGCGTCGATTCAACTGGAAATGGCGCTGTTTACAGAGAGGATTTGCCTGAAAGCGCCGAGGAGATTCAAGAAAAAGAAAGACTTAGGGCTTCAAGAATCAAGGTCAAGGATATCAAGAGGGATAAAGTAAAAGTAATTTCAATAATGGAACCGCCAATTTTCTCACAGAGAGATTATCAATTTCAAAAACCTCAGTATCCAAATCAGAACATTGATATATCCGACCTGATGACCCCTGAAGGAATGTCCCTGGTTGCAGGCGGCGGCTTCCTTTTCGGCATTGATAAGATTAAAGTGACTTTGCCGCCATTTTTTGTGGATATCAAGCCCGTTACCAACAAGGAATACTATGAGTTTTGCCAGCGGGCCAAACATAGAATGCCCTGGGATTGGGCTCATGGAAAATATCTCCCTGGTTCAGGAAATAAACCTGTCTCTTTTGTCAGCCTGAATGACGCCAGGGCATATGCCTATTGGATAAAAAAACGACTCCCG
>CAYSHR010000075.1:0-10749 GCA_964430795.1 uncultured bacterium | reverse complement strand
GGATGGGCAGCGCCGGTTTCGCCGCAAACCTCGTGCATGTTATCCACCAGCTTCTCACCGGCAGCCCCAAGTTTATTGGCGATTTTTCTATGCTCGGCTTTAAAGAAACAAGGAAAAATAAATTTGTCCACATCGTCCATGGTGATGGAGAGCTTGTCAAAAAGCCCCTCAACGGCTTCGGGTACGATTTTGGAATACCCCGCGTCTCTAACCCATCGCTCCTCCCACATATAGTCAAAGCGATTCTCAGCGCCTCTGTAATGATCCACAAAATCATATGAAATGGAATTAGACCCTAAAAACTCCGCCACTACCTTGTCGCTGTTTCCAATAAGAATCGAGGCGGCGCCGTCGCCAAACCATAGCTCATAAAAATAGGCGGTTTTTGCCTCTCTTTTGTCCGTAGCTGTGACCAGAATGTTTTTTCTGTCGCCGCTCTTTACAGCCGAAAGCGCCGTAATCAGAGCTGACGTACCGGCTTTTAACGAAGATGTAAAATCCTGGGCGACAATGTCATCTCTAAGGTTTAGAGCGGTTTTTACAATTCCCGCGTTTGATCTGTCGGAAAAGGGCAAGGTTGTCGATCCCAGATAAACGCCATCCACCTCATTTTTATCCACACCTTTCAGGCAATCCCGGGCCGCCGCCACAGCCATGGTAACGCTGTCTTCATCCCAGTTGCAAAATGACCTTTCGCCCTGAGCCACCATGACAATGGCCGGCGCGAACCACCCCACGCTCTGATAGACGCTCATTCTGTTTAGCCTGAGCCTCGGAATATATCCTCCAAATGAAACGATTCCCAACATGGTTCGTACTCCTGTTTATGGCTGGAACTTAAATAGCTTTTCGATCAGTTGCGATTTCATCAGGTCGCCCTCGATTTTAAGAGCGCCTCCTGTATATAGCTGCATGGCGTTCTTTTTTCCGCTGATCATCCGGACAAAATCCCGGGCGGTCATGATGATTGTTGTTGTGGCCTTTTCGTGACGCCCTTCTTTTACTTCACACTCGCCGTCTTTTATTATGGCGTGCCACTTGCCTCCTCCATCTCCCGAGAGATTGAACTGGAACACCACGTCAACGCCGGAGGCTTTTTCCGGGACAAAGGCGTCGGGAAGTTTGGCGAAAATCTCCGCCGCGCCGACACCATCATCTTTTTTCTCTTCTTTCTCTTTCTTTGGATTTAACGCCTCAATCATTGGGCCTAATGCCGCTGTGAGATTTGGATATTCCTCCGCTCCTTCAATGGACATGATTTTATCGAGGTTCTCTTTTATCTCGTTGGCGGCCGGCTCTTTGCCCGCCTGGCCAACCACAGTTCCGGGACCTGAGACGATTTGCACTCTGCTGAAATAACCAGCGCCCGCGTTATATATTGCGCCGGTCACCGGGCATTTGTCAGAGCATAAATAGAGAACCAGGGGCGCGACAAATTCCGGCTGAAGTTTCTCTTTCAGATCAGGAGGCAGAATGTCGTCGGTAAGGCGGGTTGTAGCCACAGGCGCTATGATATTGACTTTTATATTGCCCCGCTCTCCCTCGATTTTCAGAGTATTGGCAAAGCCCACAAGGGCCATTTTCGCGGCGGAGTAATTTGTCTGGCCAAAATTGCCGTGCAACCCCGCGGCGGATGTTGTGAGAATTATTCTGCCGTATCCATTCTCTCTCATATTCAGAAAGGCGGGGCGGGAGACATTGTACGCAGCGTTCAGGTGAACCCCCATAACCGCGTCCCATTCCTCCGGCGACATTTTCGCCAATGTTTTATCTCGTAAAATTCCGGCGTTATTAATAAGGATGTCAACCTTGCCGAATGCTTTTACTGCTTGATCGATAAGGGCTTGCCCTCCTTCTACCGTGGCCACCGAATCGTAGTTGGCCACCGCTTCGCCGCCAAGTTCCTCTATTTCGTTAACCACACTGTCCGCGGCTTTTGTTGAGCTGCCGCTGCCGTCTCTGGCGCCGCCAAGATCATTCACCACGACTTTGGCGCCTCGTTTGGCAAGCTCGATAGCGTAAGTTCTGCCAAGACCGGCGCCGGCGCCTGTAACAACCGCCACCCTGTCGTCAAAGCGTATGCCTTTTCTCTTTTCTCTCTCTAAAAGCTCTTCCTCGGTGATCCACTGGACAAGCCCTCTGTCCAATACCGTTTCGCCATTTTCAGAATTGATGGTTTTAAAAAGAGCTTTCCCCTCTTCTATTTTCCATATTTGGGTTGTGATGGGGGTTCCAGGGTAGAGAGTTTTCGAGAACCTGTTGTTAAGCCGCGTCATCAACTCGGGCTGACCGGGTATCAGGTGCTTTATAAGAGCTCTTGTGGCGTAACCGTGGGTGCAAAGACCATGCATGATTGGCTTTTCAAAGCCGCTTGCTTTTGCGAAGTCCGGGTTTACATGCAGGGCGAAAACATCACCGGAAAGCCGATAAACAAGGGGCTGATTCTTGTCGGGAGTCGCAGATTCTTCAAAGTCCGGGGGCCTGTCCGGAAAATCGAATTCAGGTTTGGGCGGAGGGTCGCCTTCGAAATTTCCATCGAGCCGGCAAAAGAGAGTGAAATAATTTGTAAAAAGTTTATCGCCATTTGAATGATATGTATCGGCCGTGGCTAGAACAAGGGCGCCCTTATCTCCAAGGTCATACATATTTGTTATGGCGCCCTCTGTGGTTAACGTGCCTTCTTTAGGAATAGAATGATGCAAGATTATCTCCTGCTCACCGTGGAGAATCCCAGCCAGATTTGCCTCGGATTCAATTCCCACATTGGCCAGAAAATCGAAAACCGATCCAATGGAATAACTGGGAATCACTTTGAGCCTCTCCTCATAACAATACTCAAGATCATCAAAGCCGGCGCCTACGCCAATGGCGTATAAAACAATGTCCTTCCAATCGTAATCCTTTACAAAAGGACCGATTTTTTTCCCTATCGAATTTAAAGCAAGGGCCATTGTCCTCTCCTCCCGTGATTTTCCAGGCTTCTATAGATAATGGGTAATGAAATTTGCCGACAAAGCTCTCCTCTGATCTTTATCGGAAAAACCACATCTTTCTCCTTTTATCACGGGTTGTCAACACAAATTGACAAATATGTCAATTTTCTTCTTGTTCTATTTACCTTCTGGGGATACAATCTTTTTTCCATCCAATCCCCCTTGATGCGGCATCTCTATTTTGATGGTTTATCGAGGGAAAACAGAGGGAGAAAATCATGAAGCGCAGAATTTTTTCGGAAGAGCACAATATTTTCCGTAGCGCCTTTAGGAAGTTTGTAAAAAAGGAGGTGGCGCCTTATCATGAACAGTGGGAGAAAGAGGGCATCGTTCCAAGGGAGCTTTATAAAAAAGCGGGGGAGCAGGGTTTTTTATGTACCTGGCTGCCTGAGGAACTTGGAGGGAGCGAGGCTGATTTTCTTTACTCGGCAATTATTGTTGAAGAGTGCGCTTATATTCACAACTCGGGATTTTTCATCTCCCTTCATAGCGATATTGTGGCGCCCTATATTTTCAGCTATGGAACCGAAAAGCAGAAGAAGCGTTGGCTGCCCGATTGCGCGTCAGGGGATAAAATCCTCGCTGTGGCCATGACCGAGCCCGGGGCCGGCTCTGATCTCGCGGGAATAAAAACCTCCGCCATCAAAGACAGCGATCACTATATTGTAAATGGCGCCAAGACATTTATCTCAAACGGCATCTGCTCCGACATCGTTGTAGTGGCGGTAAAAACAGCGCCCGACGCTGATCCTCCCCACGCGGGCGTGTCATTACTGGTTATTGAGAGGGATACGCCGGGATTTATCAGAGGGCGCAATCTAAAGAAGATGGGTATGCACGCCCAGGATACGGCGGAAATGTCGTTTGAGGATTGCCGGGTGCCGGTTGATAATCTTTTGGGAACAGAAGGCGCGGGCTTTATGTATCTTATGCAAAAACTCCAGCAGGAGAGACTCGTTTGCGCCATAGCCTCACAAAGCGCCTCTGAGGCGATTATGGATTTGACGGTTAAATATTGCAAAGAGAGAGAGCAGTTTGGCCGCCCTATATCTAAATTCCAGCACACACGGTTTACCCTTGCCGAAATGAAAACCGAGGTGGAGATAGGGCGCGCATTCGTGGACAAACTCATCACAGAACACATGGCCGGAGAAAACATACTTATGGAAACCTGCATGGGAAAATGGTGGAATTCCGATATCCTGAAGCAGATCGCCGACCGGGCTGTTCAGTTGCACGGCGGCTACGGTTACATGATGGAGTACCAAATCGCCCGGGCTTTTCTTGACGCGCGAGTCCAATCGATTTACGCCGGGACAAATGAGATCATGAAAGAGCTTATCGGCAGGCAGATGGGCCTTTAACAAACAGGAGAGAGTTATCAAGATTACAGCTTTTAACGGCGCCATGCGGGGCAAAAGAAGTATTTCCGCGATAATGGTTGACGAGATTCTGTCCGGAGCTAAAGAAGCGGGCGCCCAGACAGACCACATCATTTTGAGAAAGAAAAAAATAAATCGATGCCTGGGCTGCCTCTCCTGCTGGATAAAAACGCCGGGCAGGTGCATTCAAAAAGACGACATGAACGACCTGCTGGATATTTACATGTCTTCGGATATTGTTATTTACGCGTGCCCTGTTTATGTGGAAAACGTGCCGGGCCTTATAAAGGACTTCATGGACAGACTGATCCCCATCACCGATCCCCATTTTGAGCTTGATGAAAAAGGCGTCACCCGCCATGTAAAGCGATATGAGAAATATCCGGGAACCGTGGTTGTGGCAAATGGCGGTTTTATTGAACAGTCGGCTTTTGATGTTTTCAGGCTTCTGTTTAAAAGAATTACAAGGAGCCTTAACAGTAAACTCGTGGCTGAAATCTACAAGGGTGGAGGAGGAATGATCGGCCTTGACAATCCGGCTCTGGCGCCCATGGTCAAAGAGTACAAGGCATTGTTGAAAAAGGCGGGAGAAGAGATCGCCTTGGACATGAAACTCTCAAAGGCAACCATGGCCGCTCTTGATAAACAGATGATTCCCACAGATGTTTATAATCAGCAGGTTAACCTGCTATGGGATGGCCTTATCAAAAAGCAGAACAAGAAGGAAAAAGAATGAAAACCAGAATCACCGAAATGTTCGGAATCAAATACCCTATTCAATGCGGCGGAATGCTGTGGCTGGCCAAGCCTGAATTCGCCGCGGCTATCAGCAACGCCGGGGCTCTTGGCAACCTGACGTCGGGCAACTATGACACTGGAGAGGATTTTCGAGAAGCTGTTAATAAAACCAGAGACCTTACCGGCAAACCTTTTATTGTGAACATTACCACCATGCCGTCCATCAGGCTCCCCATTGAACTTCTCCAGGAGTTTTTCAAAATAAGCTGCGAGGAAAAAGTTACCGCCCTGGAGATTGCCGGCGCGCCGGTTGATACATTTCTCGGGCCTGATTATCTTCCTTTGGCAAAGAGCGCGGGAGTCAAGGTTGTGCATAAGGTGGGCACGGTAAAGCACGCCATGCACGCCCAAAAGGTCGGATACGACGCTGTTATTATCGCGGGTTTTGAAGAGGGAGGATTCCCTCATAAAGACAATGTCTCCACTTTGGTTCTCGGGCCAAAAACAGTGGAGGCTCTGGATATTCCCGTGATAATAGCCGGTGGCATGGCCGATGGAAAAAGCCTGGCCGCGGCCCTTGCCCTTGGCGCCGACGGAATAATGATGGCGTCCAGATTTGTCGCCACAAAGGATTGCGATGTGCATCCCAACATTCACAACATGCTCATGGAGAAAAACGAGGCCGACACGTCCCTGAATCTCCAAAAGCTTCTCTCCCAATTCGGCCTCCAGGTCAGGGCTCTTCGAAACGAAATTGTCAAGAAGGTTGAACAGGTTGAAAATGAGGGCGGCGACTTTTCCCAGTTGTTCCCTCTGATATCAGGCCAAAGGGCAAAGGAGGTCTGGAAAACCGGGGAAACCGAACACGCCATGATGACCTTTGGCCAGTCCATCGGCCGCGTTGAGGATATTCCAACGGTTTCAGAATTGATAAAAAGAATGGTAGCCGACGCCAAAGAAGCTCTTGAAGGGGCCCTTGAAAAAACCGTAGACCGATAACGAAACTACCCTTTTTTTTTCGAGTCCATTTTTACAAGGGCTCTTTTTGACCTTATCATCTCCGCGGTCATCATAAAAATCCCCACATCTTTCGGAGGCGCGAGGGTTCCCGAAAGATATTGCCGCAAGGCTTCGCGTCTTTTGATCTTACCGCTGGATGTTCTAGGCAGGGCGCCCGGATCAAGGATAATAACCGAATCAGGAACAAGCTGAGTTGTCCTTGTGACTTTTGAAGCCGCTTTTTGAGCGATCTTTTTCTCTTTTTCCGGGTTTGTCTTTTTGTCTCTCTCAATAAATATCCAGAGGACTTCGCCTTTTTTCTCATCTCCCGCGTACCCCACCGCGGCTGAGCAGCCCTTGCGCGCGCCTTTTACTTCATCAACCGCCTGCTCAATGGTTTGGGGCGAGTAATTCCTTCCCCGAATAATAATCATATCTTTAGCTCTGCCAAAAATATAGAGTTCATCTTCATGAATAAATCCCAAATCCCCGGTATTCAGCCAGCGTTCCTTCAGAGCGTCGCGAGTTTTTTCAGGTTGGTTGTAATACCCTTCCATAATTGAGGGGCCAAAGGCGAAAATGTTCCCGATTATATTTTCACCACAGGGTTTGCCCTTTTCATCTTTAATGTTTACTTTGAATTCCGGTAGAGGAATCCCAACGCTCACAAGGGGTTTGCCCTTATCATCCTCCTGGGCAATACCATTTAAGAGCTTCTCCCCGTTAAAACGTTTCACTTTAAAATGGGTCTTCATGTCCGAAAAAGTGACCGCCAGAGCCGCCTCGGCAAGACCATACACCGGAGTCAGGGCATACCTTGGGAGCTTGTTCTTCGAGAACCGCTCAATGAATGATTCAAGAGCGTGATGAGTAACGGGCTCCGCGCCATTTAACGCGCAGCACCAACTGGAAAGGTCTACGCCATCAAGCTCTTCGTCCTTTATTTTTTCAACGCAATAACTAAAGGCAAAATTGGGTGCCGGGCTGATGGAACCGCCATATTTTGAGATGGCCCTAAGCCACATTGCCGGGCGGGCGATAAAAACTTCAGGGGGTATTAAAGTCAGGTCCGCCGGATGAGCAATGGCAAGAACAACGCACCCGATAAGCCCCATGTCATGATACAGTGGAAGCCACGTAACCCCGGCATGAATTCGTTCTTTGGATTCGGGAAAGTTATCGAGAATGGAATACCTTATGGCGTCGGCGTTTGCCAGAATCTGCTTGTGGGTTAGAAGAACCGGCTTGGGGTCCATGGTTGTGCCTGATGAAAACTGTATCAGGCCGGGGACGTTTTCAGTAACACTAACCTCCTCATATTTCCCGCCTTTAACCTCGTCCATGGAGACAAGGCCAAGTTCAGGCGCTGCCTTGGCAACAGACCTGCCAAGGATTTTTCTGATCCTGTTGTCTGTGATTACAAGACGCGCGTCACTTGCCGATAACATGGCCGCGGTTTTTATGTGATACTCATCCATCCTCCCAAGGCGTACAGGCGGGTATAATGGAACAGGCACGCCTCCGGCAAATAATACGCCAAAAAAGGCATAAAAAAATTCCGGGGATGTGGGCAAAACGATGGCGGTCTTATCGCCGGGCAATAATCCCATATTGACAAAAGCGCCGGCCGATTCTTTTATTTTGCCCAGTAGGTCGGCATAGGAAAAAAAACTTGCTTTTTCCTTCCGGTTAAGAAACCGGAGCCCGTTTTCAGATCCGGCGGCTCGTTCAAATATGGAGCAGAGGGTGCGGTCACTCATCTTTATCCTCTCGCATAAGATATTTCTCAATTAGATTCGCAAGCTGGTCTACGGTCTCTATGCCTTCCTCGTCTCCTTCCTCAAAACAGATTTCAAAATAGTTCTCCAATTCCACAACCAGGGTCAGCAGCTTTAGGGAGTCAAGCTGAAGGTCGGTAATGAAATTGGCTTTAAGAGGAATCTCGAAATCCATATCCAGATGCTCGGCAAATACATGGTTTATGCCTTTTATTATCTTCTCTCGGGTCAACTTTTTCGCTCCTTGCCTATGGGAATGAACCTTGGGTGTTTTCCAAAGTCCAGGTCGTAATCAGAGTTTTTCGAAAGGGCGCCCTCCTCACATTTTATCCTGACATATAAGAGCAGGGCGTTTAGAACAGTAAAGCCGATTGCGGTAATCCAGGCGTTGAAAATCATAGGCAAAGCCGCGCCTTCAATTATTACGGCCAGATAGTTGGGGTGTCTTAAAAATTTGTAGGGCCCTTTATTTACAATTTTCTGACCTGGCACTACAATTACCCGAACATTCCAGTTTTCGCCAAGGCTCGATACCGCCCAGTAACGAAGCCCCTGGGTTAAAATAGCCAGGCCGAGCATAGGGTAGCCAATCACAGGAACAAATTCCCGGTGTAGAAAAAGAGCCTCGGTTCCACAGGCAAAAAGAAAAGTGGTATGGAGAATTTTCATTACAACAAAGTGTTTTTGCCCATACTCAATACCGCCCCGCTCAAAGGCGCGGTTGGCGTTTCTATTGCTTATTCCAAGCTCAATGATTCTCTCAAGGCCGATAAGGGCAAGAAAGATTATGTATAGAATTACCATTGTAAAAGCACCAGTTCAGAACAGAAGCCCGGTCCCATCGCCAGCATCAGTCCATATGAGCCAGGGGCAGGGCGGTGATCTTCCATGGTATCCCGCAAAACCATAAGTATGGAGGTGCTTGAGAGGTTTCCAAGGCTGTTCAGGTGATTCCAGGTAACCTCCATCTCCTTTGAGGTCACACCAAGACTTTTCTGGTAAGCCTCAAGGACCTTTGGTCCTCCGGGATGGCAAACATAGGAGCTGATATCTTTTCGAGTCATATTCTGCTCAGATAAAAACCGGTCCACATTGGGTCCCATATGTTCTTCCGCGACTTTTGGAACGTCTGCGGAAAGAATAATCTTGAAGCCGTCGGCAGAAACGTCCCACCCCATTACATCTTCGGTGTCAGGATAGAAAAACCCTCTTGTGGCAAGAACTTTGGGTGTGGTTTCGGTTCTGTTCGCCCCTTTCATAACCACCGCGGCCGCTCCGTCGCCAAAAAGTCCGGTAGCGACGATGTTGGGAATGGAGAGGTCCTTCCTCTGCAGGGTCAAAGAGCAGAGCTCCACAGAGAGCAGAACCGCCACCTGGTCGGGGTAGGCTTTGAGGTAGTCATATATTTTGGTTGTGCCCGAGGCGCCGGCAACACATCCCATTCCAAATATGGGCGTTCGTTTGATATCTTCCCGAAGCCCCATTTTGTTTATGATGCGCGCGTCAATTGACGGTGCCGCCATGCCGGTTATAGAGACAAAAAAGAGATGATTTATCTCCATTTTATCCATGCCCGCCTTTTCAAGAGCCTGGGCAATAGCCTTCTCTCCAAGGTCCACGGCAACCCGGATATAGGCGTCGTTGGAATCGGTGAAAGATTCAAGGTTTTTATATTCATCAATGGTCAATGCCAGGTGACGCCCTCCAACCAGGGCGTTTCTATGAATACTTTCAATCCTTTTTACGTTGTGGTGGCGCCCTGCCCAATACTCTCTGAACTCTTCGATAAGAGTATCCTGATCATAAAAATTTTCCGGAAGAGCTGTGCCGACAGAGGCGATATACATCTTTTCATCCTTTTAAAAATTACCTTATTTTCAATTACGTCCCCGAACAAAAAACACAAAGGGCGTATCCTACAAAAAAACAGAAACTATTTCTACCTTTTTAGAGTAATTCTTTGATATAGGTTTTGTAAAAGTTTTGTAAGCATTGGGGAATGTGGACTATTGAAGGGTGAAAAAGGAGCATCCCGAATCCTGGCAGGAAAGGGCTTTATCACAATTTTCCGCTTCGTAGCCGCCATTAGCGCACTCTACAGAACAAGGATCACAGGCGGCAACGGCTTGGGCCACTGTCAACTCCTGATCATCAGAGTCAATAAGAGTATAGCCGCATGTGTAATAGAGCCATGATAAAACCTGGCACTCGTCCTGCTCAAGCTCCTTGTCGTCACCATCCTTTCCCCCTTCCTCACAAGAAAAAAGGAACAGGGCCGGAATCACCATGGCAAAAAATAATATCGCGAGTAAAAAAGGCTTTTTCATTTTTTCATCTATTCCAAAGGGTCCATGTAAAATTGACACACCCATCAATACGTATTATAGATAATATAACATAATATTGTTGACGAGGGCTGGCTTTTGCCAAAGATTCTGATTCTTCATAATAACAAAACTCGCTTGAGGGAGATGCATCACGCCTTTGCCTCGGAGAACTTTGAAGTTCTCTTTGCCAGAGACGGCGTGTACGGCGAAGAGCTGTTTTTTGACGAGGAACCCGATTGCGTAATTGCCGATGTGCTGATTTCCGGAAAATCGGGAACAGACCTGGCTTTGTCAATAAAATCCTCAAAAGAAGGGCAGTACACCCCTTTTATTCTCACAAGCCCCCAATTTCGTAAAGCCCAGTTTGGCCAAAACGCGGAATCAAGATGGAAAATAGACAAGTTTTTTAATGACCCTTACAATGTCTCAGACCTTGTCAAAACCACCAAAGGGCTAATTGTCGAATATAAGAAAATCATTTCCGGAAAACCCGAGACAGACCTGAAGCAACCCGAGGTTGACGGAAAACAGA
>CAYSHR010000074.1:0-10798 GCA_964430795.1 uncultured bacterium | reverse complement strand
CGAAAACCAGAATCAACGTTGGCTTGTATTCCTCAAAAATCGTCTTGACGCTTTTTAGAGAGGCATGAATGTTATCATGATAAACAGGATGTCTGAAATTTTGCCAGACCAGCCCGCTCTCCACCACAATGACAGGGTGATATTCGGAGCCTATAAAGATTCTGTCCTCGTTATTAAGAGTGGGGCGGAATTCTTCCAGCATCCGATAGACTTCTTTGGTAGGGTACATCAGCCCCTCTTCCCGAATTAGGTTCTTATAGCTGATCATCCCAAACATCAATCCAGCACCAATAGCGATAACAAAAACAACCGGGCTCTCCCTTTTTAAAATCCATCTCCCGGTTTCAATAATCGGCAAAGGCCAGATAAGAGCCGCCAGGGCGCCTGGTATCGTGAGATATCTATATAGCTCCGGCGCCAGAGTAGCCTTTACCGCCTTGTATTCATACACACCTAGAATGGCGATTAACATTAGCCCGACAAGAACACCTTTATTTTTGTTCAAAACACTGTGGATTCCATTTATCAAGGTGTATGGAACCTTTCCAAGCAGACTTTTTCCCGTCCTCAGACTGGCTTTTTTGATCTGCTGCCACATGTGGTCCGGGTTGTGAGTAAAGAAAATCAGGCCGATCCCGCCAATCATAAGAACAAGGACAGGCGCCGAATTGGTATAGACAAGGCTGTCGATAAATCCCCACGCCCTTTTTATTACATCGACTTTGGCGCTGTTTATCGCGGTAATCGAAGCGCTCACATTGAGAAAATTAAAGGGGTCGCCAACCTTTTCATTGCAGATATAAAGATGAGCAAGGGGAAATATGGCCAACCAGGAAGTAAAAAGGGCGCTCCTAAAAAGCCCCTTTCTTATAAAAAGCCATAAGGAAAATATCGGCAGAAACAGCCACGTCTCAAAACGCATGGCGCTCATGGCCGAAAGTGCGAAAGCGGCGCCAATAAACGCGCCCCACCTATCTTCGGATTTTTCCGCGTACAAGGTAAGCAGATAGACGCCGGTAATCATAAAAAAGACGGTAGGACCTTCGGCCAGGGTTACTGTGGCGGTTTTTACCGGAAGCATAGCCAGAGCGAGAAAAGCCAGGGTCGCCATGGCCGACCCTATGGAAAAAAGCTTCCTGGCCAGCAAATAAGCAAGGGGCAAAAGAAGGATTCCCATAATCAGAGAGACGATTCTGTTGGCCTCGACAAGAGAGCCTGTGATTTTCCAGGGCCATTTTAAAAGAGGCATATGGAGAGGGCCGAAATTTATATCGGGATAAAGAAGAGGGCTCTGGTCCCATTGCAACATAAGTTGGAGTTTTGAATAGGCTTCAGACTCAACGGAAAACATGTTGTGGGAATTTGAGAAATGAATGAATCTTATAAACGCCCCTAAAATAATCAGGCAGACCACAATTATTATCTCGACGCGCCTATTCATTTTCCACGCCTTCCAAAACAGCGGCGTCATCTTCCAGGGGCTTTGCCGGGGTCGCGGCATAAATATAAAAGTCGCCGTAGTTTTCCAGCAAACTAAAATGAAGCCCTCTTATGGTCGTTTCCTTTTTGCCTCTTTCGATCTCAAAAGCGTCAAGGTTTGAGTTTACCTGGTCCACCCCCTCCAGAAAATAATCGAGAATCAGAAAAACGGGGGGGGGTTTTTCGATAAGCTCCTCAAGATGTTTTTCGTCCAAAGTCATTCTATCCGCGGAAAACCGCAAGGAGATGAATTGTTTCGAGTCAAGACGGCTTTCCACCATAAAATAGGGATGAAATCTAGAGTCGGGCATGACAAAGTCCTTTGACGCCGGCCTTTCCCTTAAAAATAGCGCCGTATTTTTTACATCCTCCGGTATCCCTTCCTTGCCTGCTTGTAAAATCGAGAAGAATAGCATCTGGGCGCTAAGCAGAAAAATTACCGCCAACCCGATTATTTTTTTCACGGCGTTTTGACTCCGTCGCCTCCCTACCGCCGCCCAAATAAGCATGGCGCCGAAGGGAATCAGCATAAGGGACATGCCCGCTGTATATCTGGTAAGAGAAGGGTCAATGGTGTTTGTCAACGTCCTGTATTGAAAAATGGAAAGGTTAAAGAAAAGAAGCAAAGCAAAGTGAAATCCTTTTTGGGCGAATAATCCATAAAGCAAACCAAGGGCGCAAATCGCGGCTGCAATTAACGACATGGAAATCCCAAAGGAAACAAACCACCCTGTGAGTTTATAAGTCAAGGGCATGTCAGGCATGTATTGAAGAAAACTTGTAGCGCTTGTCTGGGAAAATGCCAGGGGATGACCGGCTTCCTTGTAACACATAGCCATGTGAACAAGAGGAAAAGCCAGATTCATTATGGCAAAAGCCACAGCGAAAAGAGTCTCCTTTCTGAAAAGAGCCCTGATAGGATTTTTGAAAAAAACTTTTGGAAAATCTTTCTCAAGTAGAAAAATGCACAGCAAGGGCAAAAAGAGCCACGCCTCAAATCTGAGCATGCCGGCCATGTTCAAAAACAAAGCGGACAGAGCCAGCCACAGGAATTTTTTTCTTCTATCGCCCTTATATTTAAAATAGAAAAGAAGACCGCAAACCAGAAAAAGGATAAAGGGCGCCAAAGCTAGAGAAGTGGCGGCGCCTCTTAAATGCACAGGCATGGCTAAAAGGAGCGCCGCCGCGGTCAGCCCGATTTTCTCATCAAAAACCTGCTTTACCAGCAATCCATAAATAAATATGGCCAGCGCCCCGCATACCAGAGAGAAAATCCTTACAGGAAGAACCTGGTCCTGGAAAAAATATGTAAGAAGCCAGATCAACCAGGTATGCAAAGGGCCGAAATTGATATCGGGATAAGGTTTGCCCGCCTCTACCCAGATTGAAACCAGATTTATTTTCGAATAAGCCTCGGCTTCATGGGAATAGGCGTTGTCAAAAACAAGGAGAAACACAAGACGCGCGGCAAATCCAAGGAGAGTTATGCCCAAAAGAGCCAGAAGAAACTTCTTCTCTCTTTCAATCATTGGCTATCCTCGACTTTTTCAGAAGGCGTCTTGCTCATCGTGACAACCGCGCCTCCCAGTTTATTCCACAATTTATCACCCTCGACTTCGTAGACAATCTCTGTTTTTGATCGCTTTAACTCAAAGGGGCTATGATACCGATTTAGTCTCATTCTGTGTTCATCGGACCATTTATCATCTTCGATCCCAATAATTTTATAAAGGACGCCGTATTCATTTTCCGCCACTTTATAAGCTGATTCTTTATCTTCAAAGGGCCGATACGCCCTGCCGATATCCGTGATCCTGTCGCCTTTTTCAAGAGCCATTCCCGCGAGCATCTCAAGGGCGCCCTCAGGGTCATTATGAGATACGATGACGTGGCTGATTTTTCTGTTTTTGCATACGTCGATAATTTGCCCGCTAATGACCATATCCAGTTCATGGGGTTTCAAGTCCATGAGCCATGTAGCGGTCTCGGGGGATGCGTGGGCAAGAAGCTGATAATCGCCGCCGCCCATAAGATTGCCGACTCCGGCGATTTTTGTGAGGTCCGCCCTTGATTGAAACACTTTTGATTGGGCGATAATCACCTGGTAAACCATGACAGGGCCGGCAGCCAAGACAAGAAGGGATATGGCAGTCGGGAAAATCCAGAGTTTATTGAGTCTCCATTTCTTTAAAGGCCATGTGACAATCAAAAGAAAAAGGAAGATAAGGGCGATGGCCAGAATTGTAAGAAAAACTCCTTTTAGGTTTTGCGGAGTGAAAAACCAGAGGGGCGTATGCCCTTTTTGGAACCGTGGATATAAAAAAGCCATAGCCATGGTCGAAGCCCCAAGCCAGGCAAGCAAAGTCGCCGGATGGGTTTTTTCCTCAGCCAGGGACTGGACAGTCGCGGCTATGAACAACGCGACAAAAGGCAGGCAGGGCAGAAGAACTCGGGGAAAATGATTCACCGGATTAAAGAGCCATAGAAGTATGTTGATCACGGTAAAAATCAGGCCGTATATTCCAACGGCGCCAAGCTTCCTTATAACCTCGAACTTATAGATAAAAACTACAATTCCAGGAACAATCACCGCGATTCCCACACCCCAGATATCCATAAGCCCGATATATCTTCCAGACCAGATCGCCGAAGCCGCGTCAAATCGCCAGTCAGTTACATAGTCGTTAAAAATCGACCAGCCAAATTGACGCCAACGCCAGGCGCCAATCCCAACTAAAACCAGGGCGAAACTAGTTCCGGTGATAAGGGTCGGCTTTAAAAACATCCGCCATTTTTTAGACGCGCAGGAAATTATAAAAAGAATAATAACAGGAAATATGGCGCAGGCTGCGAAAGTGTAGCAGAGAAAGGCCATGGAAAACAGAAGACCCGTGATTATGGAACAGATAGAGCAAGAAGCCTCAACGGCGTGGCCGAAAACCATGGCGCCGGCAAAAATGAGAAACACCATCAGGGAGTAGGATTTGGCAATGGAGGAATAGAGAATCGCTATGGGCAGGGCGGCAAAAAGTATCGCGGACAGATAGCCGGCGTAATTTCCGGCCTTGCGCCCCGCGAAAAACAGAAGGGCGATACAACCAATGCCGCCAAGAATCTGAGGAAGCCTGGCCAGAAGAATGTGCTCGCCAAAAATATAATAGAGCAAGCCCGACAATATTACCGGAAGGGTGTTTACCTTTGATATGACGCCGTTTTGAACAAGGTCCACAGCTCCCATAAAAATCACAATGGAGTCATTATCAATCAGGGGAGTGGCAAGATAAAAGTATATCCGCATCAAAAGGGCGCCCAGCAGCGCTAATAACCAGAGAGGTCTTATTTTGAAAGCCATATTGGACTTTATACACAAAAACGGCCAAAATCGCCTTAAAAATATATCAGCCCGGGTTATACACTGAATGTTTTTCTTCTACGCCCTCTTTATAAGTAATCGTTCAGTGATAAGGGTGCAAGGTTTGAGATCGGGGGAGATGACCTCATTTCTCAACAATGGCCGGCATTGTCAATGATATTAGGGAAATGGGGATCGTGTACCCCGATCTCATATGAAAATCCGGGGACACGTAACAAGTACATCTCCCCCCTTTTCCAAAAAGCCCCTTGTAACTGAACGATTACCTTTATAAACGAATTTTGCTTTATTCCGGCACAGAAAGTGCTATAATTGGTTTAAGTTGAAAAATCAAGCATGGACAAGGCTAATAACAGCCATAATATTAGTTACTTTTCTCATCCTCACAGGTTGTGATAAACCATTGAAAAATAACGATAAAAGCTCTTTGGAAACGGATTTATCCCAGGGAGCTTTCGGTAAAATATCAGGGTTTACTTATAGCCGTTCTGTTAAAGGAATAAAGGAATTTACCGTAAAAGCGCGATCCGCGGTCTATTTTGAGAAAGAAGGGCGGGCTGATTTTAAAGAAGCAGATATCGCTTTTTATGAAAATAATGAACAAAAGGGAACTTTGACCGCTTCAGAAGGAACGGTTTTTACAAAAGAGAATAATATTGAGGCAAAAGGCGGCGTTGTTGTCAAATCCAGTGAAGGTTACACAGCGAAAACCGAGAAGCTCTATTACCGGGCAATGGACCGGGAGATTTATACTGACGCTCCTGTGGTGATTGAGGGAGAAAAGGCATATATCAGGGGCGTCGGCCTGGAGATGAATATCAGGAATCAGAAACTGGTGCTGTTAAATAACGTGAGAGGGTTTCTGGTGAGATAGGAGATAATAATTATCGGTGTGCCGCGAAAATATGTAAAACGGGGGCTTATGAAAAAACCGAAGGAAATGAGCCGAGAAAGAAAGCCTCTGTTATCTTCAGGATTATTTAAGCAGACTTTTGGTCTTGTTATTATCCTTGTTCTCGCCCTTGCACCAAATCCGGCTCCGGCCCAGCAGAATGATCTGACAAAATACGATCCGGCTAGGAAAATAAGTTTCGCGTGCGATAGATTTGAGGTGGATAACGGGCTGCACAGCTTTCGATATCTTGGCAATGTTGTAGCGATTCAAGGCGACGCGGTGCTGAACGCCGATCTGATTGTTGTAAATTACGACCCCCCTCCCAAAGAAGAGAAGACCGGCAATGACGATCCGGGAGCTCTTGAGGCAATGCCGAGCTTTTCCAGCGGCGGCATAAAATCCATGGTGGCAACCGGCAGGGTCAAGCTTCGGCATAAAGACAAAAGAGCAATATGCCGCCAGGCTGTTTACAATGAAAAGGCTCGAACCATCACCCTATCAGGCAAACCAAAACTATGGCAGGGAGGAAATTACCTCACGGGAAAGAGAATAATTTTATACCTTAACACAGAGAAAGTTGTTGTCACAGGAGGGCGGGGCGCCAGAGTAACTGGGCGGATTTTTCCATCAGCCATCGAGGCTGAACTGGATGATACGGCCAAGGAAAGGCTCAAAAACCTAAGAAACAATCCGCCGGCAATCAGCGATAATGTTTCCACCGAAGATGACGGAAATAATTGATATGGGAAAGCTGGTGACAAAAAACCTTGTAAAATCATTTAGATCGAGGACTGTTGTCAATGATGTTTCCATGGAGGTAAACACCGGGGAGATTGTGGGCCTTTTAGGTCCAAATGGCGCTGGGAAAACCACCAATTTTTATATGGTAGTGGGATTATATCAGCCGGATTCAGGCAGCGTGACCCTGAACAAGGAAAATATTACAAACCTCCCCATGTATAAAAGAGCCAGAAAAGGCATCGGTTATCTTGCCCAGGAAGCCTCCGTTTTTAAAAAGCTTTCAGTAAAGGAGAATGTCCTGGCCATTCTGGAGACTTTGGATATTCCAAGAGCAAAGCAATTTGACAGGCTCGATGAGCTTTTAACCGATATGGGCATTACCCACATCGCCGACAGCATGGCATATACCCTTTCGGGAGGTGAAAGGCGAAGGGTGGAGATTACCAGGTGCCTGGCGACAAATCCCGATTTTATTCTTCTTGATGAGCCTTTTGCCGGAATCGATCCTATAGCCGTGGCTGACATTCAGGAACTTGTCAAAGGGCTCCAGAGCCGTGGAATCGGAATTCTGATCACGGATCACAATGTCAGAGAGACTTTGAATCTCTGTAACAGAGCATATATACTGTCGGAAGGAAAAATGCTTGAGCAGGGCGACCCTCAAACCATCGCCAATTCTGAAAAAGCCAGGGAGATATATTTAGGAGAGAATTTCACTCTATAACATAGGCGCTTTTGCCGATAATTATAGCACCGGAAAAATAGAGGAGCGATAAAATACATGGGCTATGAAATGCGACTGGAAATGAAGCTTTCACAGCAGTTGATTATGACGCCGCAACTGCAACAAGCCATCAAGCTTCTACAGCTATCCAGAATGGAATTGATCGAGACTGTCCAGCAGGAGCTTCTGGAAAATCCGATATTGGAGGAATCGCCGGAAATCCCCGCGGATGAGCCAAATAAAATCACAAACGAGCTTGAGTCCAAGGATGATGGCAATGGTGTTGAAAACAACGAAATGGATTGGATGAGATACCTGGAAAGCAGATCGGTTTCCGAATATCATGGAGGCTATGAAAACGAGGACCGGGAAGAAAATGAATCGATTATCACCGAATCAGCATCTCTGGCCGACCACCTTGAATGGCAAATACAAATGACCGACCTTGACGAAGAAATTAAAGAACTTGCCATGACAATAATCGGCCATTTAAACGACGATGGTTATTTAAAGACGGAACTGGAGAATATCTGTCAGACAAATGAAGCTGAAATGGATGACGTTGAAGAGGCTCTGGCTGTGGTTCAGGAACTCGATCCCAATGGTGTGGGCGCCAGAGACCTAAGAGAATGTCTTCTTCTTCAGATTCGATTCGCTCCGCCGGAAAATCCATTGGTCAAGCCGATTATTGATGGTCATATCGATAACCTGGTAAAGAAGAAATACAAAGCTATCTGCCAAGAACTCTCCATTTCCATGGAAGAACTTGGAGAAGCGTTAAAGTCCATTGAGCATCTGGAACCAAAACCAGGGCGGCCATTTGGAGGGCACCATGCCCAATATATAACTCCTGATATCTACGTGAGAAAAGTTGGTGATGAATTTATCATCGAACAGAATGACGATGGTCTGCCCAAACTGCGGGTCTCCTCTTTTTACAAGAACATTTTATACAAAATGAAAAAGGCTTCTAAAGAAGAGCGGGAATATGTTCAGGAAAAAATGAGAAGCGCTCTTTGGCTTATCCGCTCAATTCACCAAAGACAGCGGACTATCTACAAAGTCACTAAAAGTATTGTAAAATTTCAACTGGAATTTTTTGAAAATGGAATTAAGTTCCTTCGCCCTTTGATTTTAAAAGATGTGGCCGAAGATATCGAGATGCATGAATCAACAATTTCCAGGGTGACTACAAACAAATATGTACATACTCCCCAGGGTATATTTGAACTGAAATATTTTTTCAATTCCGGTCTCGAATCATCAAGCGGGGAACTGGTGGCCAGCGAATCGGCGAAAAGTCAAATTCAGGAGATTGTTAAAGACGAAAACCAAAAAAAACCTTTTTCTGACCAGGAAATTGTTAGAATTCTTGGCAATAAACATGGAATTAAAGTCGCCAGAAGAACTGTCACCAAGTATAGGGAGATGCTTGGGATATTGTCGTCAACAAAAAGAAAGAAGGTTTTTTAAAAAGACAGGTCAATTTTTTCCATTAACTGTTTTGGAGGAGGCAAAGCATGAGAATTTCGGTGACCTTTCGACATCTGGACTCTTCAGAAGCGCTAAAGGATTACGCGGCTCAGAAGCTGAGCAAAGTCAATAAGTACTTCGATGGTCCTATTAACGCCAATGTGGTTCTTGGTGTTGAAAAATTTCGGCAAATAGCTGAAATCACTGTCAGTTCGGGGAAATTTACTGTCAGTTGCAAAGAAGAGACAAATGATATGTATCAATCCATTGATAGAGTTCTTGACAAATTGGAGCGCAAGGTTAAAAGACAGAGAGATAAACTAAGGAGAAAACCTCAAAGCGATCAGGATAAATATCGGTATCAAAAGATGGTTGACGAAGAAGAGTTCAAATAAATACCTTTTCACTTGAAACGGTTTTAAAAACCCTATTCTGTTTTACCTGATGCCGTTCTATTATTGTTATGTTATGTTTTTTGCCCTGAAAAACCGGTTTGGGGAAAGGGTTGAGATAACTTTTATTAGCCGGGCCGATAGAACCAATAATGTAATGTGGAGTAAATAAAGGATATGAAATTAACTGAGCTTCTTACTCAGGATGATATAAACTCAAATCTCTCATCCAGGGATAAAATCGGGGTTCTTAAGGAACTTGTGGAGATTATCTCCGGAAAGGAAAAGGGACTTAACAAAGAAGGTATCCTGAGGGTCCTTCTTGAAAGAGAGAAATTGGGAAGTACCGGAACGGGAAATGGTGTGGCGATTCCTCATGGCAAAGTGGATTTTATCGATAATCTGCTTTGCTGTTTTGGACGTAGTGTAGATGGTGTGGAGTTTGACGGCATTGATGGAAAACCCGCCCACCTCTTCTTTCTTCTGGTCGCGCCGGATGATTCCATTGGTGTGCATTTGGCAGCCCTGGCAAAGATAAGCAACTTGCTGGAAAATGAAATCACCAGAAAAAAGCTCTTAAAGGCCGATGACGAAAGGGCGATCTTTCAGGTTATAAAAGATTTTGACAAAGAGGAAAAAAGCGGAGGATAACCTTTGACAAGTTTCCGCGTCCAGGATTTTCTTGATTCACCCTATTTTAAAGATCAGGTTGAAATCGTAGCCGGCACAGGTGGCCTGGCTAATCAAATTGATGTCCCTTATGTTCACAGGCCGGGTCTGGCTATGACAGGCTTCACCGATTTTCTGATGAACAATCAATTTCAAATTTTTGGGCAGACGGAAATTCATTATCTGAGGCAGCTCGGCCCAAAAAAACGAGTGGAGGTCATTGCCAACTATATGGATTTTGGCCTGGCCTGCCTGATTATAGCCAGAAATTTGAAAATCCCCTCAGAGATAATTAATACGGCGGAGATAACAAATACTCCAATATTAAGAAGCGCCCTGCCTACTCACGTTCTTACAGAACAGGTTACTCAGTATCTGGACATCCATTTTGCAAGCACAGCCACCCTTCATAGTGTGCTGGTGGACATTCATGGCGTCGGGGTTCTCCTTTTGGGGCGAGGAGGAATTGGAAAAAGCGAATGCGCTCTTGATCTCTTGCTCAAAGGGCATCGACTTGTGGCCGATGATATGGTGGTTTTAAAAAGAATTCCTCCTGGAATTATCCGAGGAGAGCCGACAGAGGTCATCAAGTATCACATGGAAATCAGGGGACTTGGCGTTATTAACATTAAGGAGTTGTTCGGTATTTCATCCATTCGCGGGCTGAAAAAAGTGCACCTGGTGGTGAAACTGGTCGATTGGGATGAAGATGAGCAATACGACAGAATAGGATTGGAAGATCATTTCCATGATGTCTTGGGAGTGAAACTTCCCATGATAATTCTTCCTGTGGCGCCGGGACGGAATATCAGCGCCATTATTGAGGTCGCGGCCAAGAACCATCTTTTAAAACTGGAGGGTTTTCACGCGGCCATGGAATTTCAAAACAAGCTCCTTGAGAGACTGGACGACATGGAAAAACCAATGAGCTTCAGTGAAACTTTTGAAGGCCCTACAGACCTGGAAGACCCTGAGTAATGGAAAATTATCCAAACAAGCAGGTAATAATTGTCACAGGAATGTCAGGTTCAGGAAAGTCGGTAGTCAGCAGG
>CAYSHR010000073.1:0-10825 GCA_964430795.1 uncultured bacterium | reverse complement strand
GGGACCGAAACATCCCAAAGGTCCCACAGAGTCCATGGTTCATAATGATCCACGGATAAAGTGTATTGTTCCATGACATGGCGGGCTTCCTGGGAGGTGAGGGGCAGCCCGGAGGAGGCGGCCACCAGAAGATAAGCGGCCACGTCGGAGTTCCAGTCGTTATGGCCCGAATGGTAAGCAGTGCCGTCAAAGAAGGTTGAAACCCTGTCATCCATTCCTGAAAGTAATTCATAGGCGATGGTGTTCTGCCCGACTGTTAAAGCGATATTCAAGACCGCCGCGTGAAAATATCTATTGATGGCTATGTTGAAATAGTGCCCATACGCGGCGATAGCTTCATAAAGGTAGCTTATGCCGTTGGCGCAATCTATATCAAGAGGGTCACCATAAGCTAAAAGAGATGAAGAGAGCTTTGGCGTGCATTCTCCTCTTAGGGTAAGCGGATCATAAAGCTCCAGGCTGGCAAGATCAGCCACTATAAATCCCGATTCACTCAATGGAATAAGGGCGTTGCCGTATTTATCTTTTGTGCGGATGTAAAAGCCTGATTCCATGATATCGGTGGCAAAACCAGTCAGGTAGAGAAGAGCCTGCTCCGCGGCTTCCACTACATCCGGGTCCACTCCATCCTCAATCACTCGCATAAGCAGGGGAACGGTTCTATAAATATGAGGCACGTCATCCTTGCTGCGCATGTTTCTAACCCATGTGCCGATCCAGTATGGATTACCATCATTGGGAATGGTCTGGGCGTTCCAGTCATATTTTTCCACTTTGGCCGGTCCGTATGTAACAGCAACGTCGAGACCGTTTTCAGTATAGGCGTGATCCTCGGTGAATATGGCTCTTGCCATGATGAAGTCTTCAGGGTCCTCCTCGTCCCACATCATGCCATTGAACAGGGCGACAATGCCCTTTGAATACTGTTTCACGATTTCGCCCCAGGTGGCGTCGCCGCTGGCCAGATACCCGGCGCAGGCGTTATTCAGAACTTTTGATGTTCGTATCATAAGATTGTCAGCGCCGCCGTAATGCTCAAAGGTTACGGTTGTGCCGGATTTAATAGCCCTTGTGTCCTGCCAGTAGAGCTTGTAATCAGGGGCGCCCGAAGGGTTGGAAACGTCCATACCGTGACTTGTTATCAGGACCCAGTCAAAGAAAGGAATGTTTTTATAAAAACCTGTTATCTTCTGGGTGAAATCGGTAATTTCCTGAGGGGTGAGAGGGGTGCCCACATCTGTGCGTGTATAAGTGAAGGGCAACGAATCAGGAAGATCTAAAGTGCCTTTATAATCCGGTTTATCAATGGTGGAGTATATTTCCATGCCTTTTTCAGAAGTTGCGTCTGAAAGGCTTCTGGCTACTCTGAATCCCAGATACCAGCTTCTGTGCCCTTCAGAGTGACCGGCGCGATAAGCGGACCTGTTCCTGGTGGCGGCATAGTACCTGTGACTTCCCCCTCTGGCTACTCTAAAGTAACCATCATCATAACCATCGGGATTTGTGGCGGTTACCGGGTAAGGTCCATACAGGTCCCAGGTCCACTCAAGGACGTTGCCCGCCATATCGTAAAGCCCCCAGTCATTAGCCTGTTTGCCGGCTACCGCGTGAGATGTTTTTATGGCGTTGCCGCAATACCAGGCAATGCTATCGAGGTTGGGGTCAATGGGAGAGCAGCCTTTCTGAGTAATATCGCCATTATGGAAAGGGGTAGTTGAGCCGGCCCTGGCCGCATATTCCCATTCTGATTCAGTGGGGAGCCTGAAACCCTCACATTGATATGGAGAGGAAACGCCGTTCAAAATTACGGTGGCATCAAATATTCCTTCACCTGATTTACAATAATCCACGTCATCACCCACCGACTCATCAACGCAGATAATGTCGGAAAAAGCATAACACTTGTCATAACCAAAGGACTCGGAGAGCTTGTTCGTGTATGCCAGCGCGTCATACCAGCTTACGTTCTCAACAGGGCGGTTTGGAGATTCCCCAAACAGGGGATAATGACTTGGATTGTAATCCATCATATCCTCAAACATGCTTTGAGTAACTTCCGTCTCGAGCATTTCAGCTTTTGTAGTCAAATTTACATCATGGCGTGTTTCGTCAGAGTCTCTTCCAGGTTCATTTGCTGGACTGCCCATCTGAAATGAACCATCCCGAATATAGACAAAGCCCTGGGTTGTGGGAGGTATGAAATCGTCATCATCGTCGTCACCTGTGTCGTCATCACCTGTATCATCATCACCGGTGTCGTCATCACCGGTATCGTCATCACCAGTGTCATCGTCATCCGCGTCATCATCATCGTCGGGTAAAATTGAGTCATCGTCATCATCGTCGTCGCAACCACATCCGGCTGCCATGCTCAGGCAAAAGAGCAAAGCAAGAGCCGCGAAGAGGGTCAAAAAAAATCGTATAGCCTTCATGGGAAAATTCTCCTTAGTGCCCATCCCGAAACTCGGTTGGATGCTTGTTAAGTTCCCTGACCCCAAATGAGCAATTTTTCGCGAGGTCAAGGAAATCAAGGGTTTGAGCGGAGGCGTACTCATGTACTCCGCACAATCAAACCAGCAGATTGACGCCGAGATCGCGGAAAAGGGCTATTTCGGGACGGGAACTCCTTACTATTGTAGTTGACAACATAGTGAAGTCAATTTGCGCCCTTAATATATGTATAGAACAAGTTGGAAAATGAAACAATTAAAAAACACAATCCGATTCACCATTCATTTGCCATACCCTTTCTTTTACGGTAATTTAACCTTGGTTTTACAGATGATTCAGATTACAAAAAAACAGGCTTTTAAAATTGGCTCGTACTATTTTTTCAAAGATCACCAACATTAAAGTTAGAGAGCAATTTATCCCTCTGTTTATTGCCGCTGTCATTGGTCTGCTGGGCGCTTTTGGCGCCATCGCTTTCAAGTTTCTTATCAAAGTCGCTCAAGGCGGTTTTGATCACCAGCGGGATAACTTTGATTTTGGAATGAGTAGCCATATCGAGACTTACGCCGCCATTTTACAAGCAGGCGAAAAGCCGAAACCAAACCCAACGCGAACAGCACAAGAAACCAGGGAGTAATCACCTCACGGAAACGGGGCTTTTGGAAAATTACCGCCGCCATGATGGAAAAGTCTATGAACAGAAAAAAGGAGAGAACAAAAGCCCGGCGCCTCTTTTGATACAGAGTGATCAGGCCGATAAGAGCAAAAAAACTAAAAGTGGCGCCCGGCGTAAAAAGGCGAGTCTCCCAATCGCCGAACCCGATAGTCCAGAAATTCCAGATTCGCGTCTTTGCCTGGTAAATGTATTTTTCCGGTTCCGCAAGAACCTTTTTTGAAAATAAATCGATTACAAAATGGTCTCGCTGCGCGTCATTCATGGCTTCCCAATGAGCCGGTTTTCGAGTTTTAAGATAATTATGAACTTCCCCGTCATCCAATGCGGCAGTTAGGAGAGTCACCCCTTTGCGGTCATACACCCAGGTAAAACCATTGGATTTTGCTTTGATATGATACCCGGCTACCGGCAGTGCCAGTCCGCAGAGAAAGGCCGCTAAAAGAAGAGCATGCGCAAGGCGTTTCTTTTTAAAAAGAAAAACGAAATAGATCTGTGCTAAAAGGCACAGGCAGAAAAAAGGAAGGAGCACCGGCCGTGTTAACTCAGAAACCGCCAGGAAAATACCGGCTGGAAATGCCCATAAATATCTTTGTCGAGCCCAGGTGTAATCAGTAAGAATCAGACCAGCCATGAAAAAGAAGAGGAAGAGGGGCTCCGGGCGTATTACATTTGACAAAAAAACAGCAGGTCCCCAGAAAGTCCATATGGCCGCTGCCAGCAAACCGGCGGCAGAACCGCTCCATAAATACCCGAGAATGAAAATGAAAAATATAAGGCTTGTTGAAATAAGAGCCTGGCTGAAAAGGCGTTGATCGTGGGTTGAAAATAGAGATAAAAAGTATGGCAGCACCGGTGGTTTTCTAAGGTGATCCGTTTCCGCGTATGTGCCCTGCCGACATGCCATTACACGGTTCGCGCGAATCTCCTTTGCGAGAATCATATAGGGATCAGTGTCGGCGTCGCCGGCAACCAGAGCCACCCTGGTCAATCGCAGATGGAGCCCGATTCCGAATAAAAGAGCCAGGATCAATAAAACAGCCCCGATCCTGCCTCGATTTGACTGGCAAATATCAACCAATTTTTGGAAAAACCACATCACGAGTATATACAATCCTCTCTTCTTATAAAATCAATTTATCTAGTTTCTGTCCAGGAACGGCCCTTTTTCCCAATCTCGGTGTCAATCTTCAGATTTGATTGTTCGACGTACAAAAGTACGACTCCCCGCAAATCCTTGATTTGTTTGACCTTGAAAAAAATTACTCATTCCTGGTCTAGAAACCAAAATCAGCCCTGTCCGGGTTTTAGGACAGGAACTATCTATAAGGCGCCCTTTATGTCAGTTGCCTCCTCAATGCCGGCGGCGACGGCTAAGGAAATCTTTTCGATCTGCTTTTTTGAGATACATAAAGGGGGCATGATAACAATAACGTCACCTAAAGGACGAGTGATTACCTGGTGATTTCTGATTTGCTCACAAACCCTGGCGCCCATTTTTAAGCCGGGATCAAAAGGGCGTCTCTCATTTTTGTCATCCACAAGCTCAATTCCCCACATTAAGCCCGCGTTTCGCACGTCGCCTACCTTTGGGTGCTCTAATAATCCTTGAAGCCCTTTCTCAAGAGCGTCGATTTTTGGCGCCAGGTTATTTATAACCTTCTCACTTTCGAATATCTCAAGACTGGCTACCGCTCCAGCGCAGGCCAAAGGATTTCCGGTATAGGTATGACCATGGAAAAATGTACGAAGATCCTTTTTCGCGCCCAGGAATGAGTTAAAAATATTTTCAGAGACTGCCGTGGCGGCCAGGGGAAGATAACCGCCTGAAATACCTTTTGCCATAGCCATTAAATCGGGTATGACTTTTTCATGCTCGCAAGCGAACATTTTCCCGGTTTTGCCAAAACCGGTGGCGACTTCATCAACAATAAGAAGAAGCTCATTCTCATCGCATAACCTTCTTAAAAACTTTAAAAAACCTTTTGGCGCGGGTCTTATACCTGCCGCCCCTTGCACCAGGGGCTCAATGATCAGCGCCCCGCACCTGTGAGCTTCATTTTTTACAAGAGCCTCGATCCGCTTGTAACAGTCTCGGATAAACTCCTGTTTGCTCCGCCCTTTCGGTCTCCCGTAAACAAAGGGGTAGGGCGCCATAGGCGCCTCAAATAAAAGGGGATTATAAAGTTTGTGAAAGATATCCATTCCCCCGACACTTACCGATCCGATGGTGTCCCCGTGATAAGCGCCCTCAAATCTAATAAAGGTGTTTTTTTCGGATTTGCCAAGATAATGCCAGTGGGCAAAGGCCAGTTTTACAGCGATTTCCATGGCCGTGGCGCCGCTATCCGAATAGAAGATTCGTTCCATATTTCCAGGAAGGTGCTTTGAAAGAGCTTCCGCGAATAGAATAGAGGGCACGTTTCCAAGTCCAAGAAGAGTTGAGTGAGCAATTTTGTCCAATTGATTCTTTATGGCGTTATCGATCTTTATTACTCTATGCCCATGGACATTGGTCCAAAGGGAACTGACGCCATCGATATATTCCCTGCCCTGGATATCCCAAAGAAGAGCCCCTTTGCCCTTTTTAATAATCAGGGGCTCGCTTTTCAACCAGGATGTCATCTCCGTAAATGGATGCCATATATATCTTTTGTCCTTGGAAGCAAGGTTGTTTTTGTTCATCTGGTGTCTCTTTTATGTTTTGTAGTCCTGTAAATATGTTTCTTATTCGAAAATTTTGTTAATAGGAAAATGATTGACTAAATCGATTTTTCTTGTCAAATATTTTAACATAAAATTCCAAAACCTCTGAGGTCGTTGTGGAAAAAGGTCTATTTGGATCAGACCGCTTTTATATATACATATACGCTTTGTTCGCTTTGCTGGGAACTATTTTAAGGGTTGTATGGGCTTTTGAGCCATCGTGTTTTCTTGACGAAGCTCTTTCCTGGGTTCTGGCAACCAATCTCTCAGAGGCGTTAATTTCAACCCAACCTCCTCTCTACCCTCTATTGCTTTCAGCCTGGATCAACATTTTTGGCGATAGTCTGTTTGCCGTAAGATTATTAGCCGTATCAATTGGCGGGGTCACTATATTTCTAGCGGGAGTTTTCGGGAAAAGAATAGCGGGAAATACCTTTGGACTTATTACTTCCATGCTTCTTTCAGTATCCCCCTTAATGGTTTTTATAAACGCCACTTCAGGCCATTTCACTTTTCTTATTTTCCTTATGCTTATGGCATATTATCTTCTACTTCTCTTGTTGGACCAGGGCAGACCCGACCCCCTTATTGCCGCACTACTTACCGGTGTTCTGGTTTTGGGAATATTTACCCATTTCTATTTTCTAACTCTTTTTCCCCTGATGATTATTTATCTGGTGTTTTTTAGAAAAATCCCAAAAGAAGATGGTTTCCCCAAAACACTGTTCACCATATTCGCTCTACCCGCCGGTGCTATGGTTCTCTACTCTCCAGTGGCATTTTCTCAAATCATGCTCTATTTGAAAAGAGAGGGACTCTTTGTTACCTCATTCAGATTCCCAAGGCCTGAAATAATCAGATGGTTTGAAGATACGACTTTGGCCGCGCCATTGGATATCCCTGAGGTAGTGACCCCGATAATTCTCTTTTGCGCGTTGGCTCTTGCCGGATATGGGACTTTTCTGGCGGTGATCAAAAAGAAAAATGTTGATCCGATAATTCACCTGCTTTTTACTGGGATTTTGGTTATTACTTCTCTGTTTTCCATGATAATTCCCGTGATAAGTGAGCACCTTGTATGGATATTACTGCCGGGCATTATCTTTCTGATGAGCCTTGGAATAATGGGCTTTGAAAAATTTCGATGGATTTTTGCTTTGGCCCTCGCGTTATTGGGCCTGGCGGCAACCATGTGGCATATATTCGGAATCTATTCCGGAGGTTATTGGTGGAAACAGAATCCTGACTGGAAAGGGCTTGTCAGGGATGTTGGAGTTGAACTGGCCATGGATGATCAGATTGTTATTCAACCGTCATATTATTCGGCGCCCTTTTCCTTTCACTGCCAAAAAGATAAAGAAATAATAGCCAAATCAGGCCCTGGGTTACACATATCTTTTATCTCCTCAGACACTGATATTGGAGAGGAAAGAATTCATGTGCCTGAAAATATTAATCGGGTTTTGTTTGTTTGCGGCCCGGTGACCAATTGCGCCGACTCTATAACGGAATTAAAAAATAAAGGATTTGAATTATCACGGATAAACCATTACAAAGGGGCGACGCTAAGTAAGTTGGTTCTCAAGGTGAAATCCGGCGAATCCGAAGTCGCGAAAACTGAAGATGATCTGAATTGATATATGATCCGAAGGATAAAATGGGTCTTCTAAATGAAAAGGTGGCGATTATTACTGGCTCCGGTGGCGGTATAGGTCGCGAATATGCTCTTTTGTTCGCAAAAGAAGGCGCAAAGGTCGTTGTTAATGACATCGGCACTGTCAGTGATCCCCAGGGCGCCCAAAGAAATAAAGCTGACTCCGTGGTGGACCAAATTCGAATAAATGGGGGAACAGCTATTGCAAATTACGATTCGGTCGCCATGGAAGAGGGCGTAAAGAACATTATCAAATCAGCGAAAGAGCATTTTGGAAGACTTGACATCCTGGTTAATAACGCCGGCATTCTAAGAGACAAAACCATATTCAAAATGGAAGCCGAGGATTTTGACGCCGTTGTGGCTGTTCACCTTAGAGGTGCCTGGCTTATGACCAAAGAAGCCGGGCTTTTCATGAAAAACCAGGATCAGGGTGGAAAAATTATTAATACCTCAAGCCTTGCCGGCTTGATCGGAAATTTCAGGCAAACCAATTATGGCGCCGCAAAAGCTGGAATCGCCGGTCTGACCAGAGTGTCCGCTCTTGAATTGCAAAGATACAATATTCAGGTAAATGCCATCGCTCCTTTGGCATACACAAAAACGACCACCAACCTGAAACTTCTTCATGAAGGAATAGAGAAAATCCTAAGCACTGAGTTCATAGCACCTCTTGCCCTTTTCCTCGCCTCAAGCCTCTCCAATGGCGTAACAGGAAAAATCTTCGGAATCCAATCCGGGAAAATATTCGAGTACAAGATAACCACCACAAAAGGTGTGGATAAAGGGCGTAAATGGACCGCCCAGGAAATTGCTTATGAAATAGACCGGATTATGAAATCCTGACGCCCTCAACCCCCCGTTTCATTCCCAAAACATCGTCCCAAAGTTTTTCTATTTTTCCCTTGATATCTCCCGCGCCCTTGAACTGTCCTGAAGCAGAGAAAAAGTGTTAAAAGCTTTATCGAGCCCAAAAATGATATGATATAATTTGAATTCACTAGAGTCTCTCAGTATGGTTACTCCAATGAATAGAATTCTTAGGGGAATATGTTTTTGCGATTCAGTTGCCAAAATAGGTGCCGTGGGGTCACATTCACTTCCTGCTGTGTCATTTCTGTTCCTGTCCTGGGCAGGCGCGCCCCAATTAGATTCGCTTTAATTCCAGTTATGAAAACAGAGTGGAAGGCGGCAAACCAAACAGGCAGCAAGGCCTTGACCCTTGAGATTTTGAAGGTAATATGGCTTTAAGATGGAAGCAAAAGTAAAAAGACTGCCCCGGTGGCTTGTGACAAAGACCCCAAAAGGCGCTGCTGTAAGAGATATGAAAAAAAAGTTGCGGGGCAGGGGACTTTTCACTGTTTGTGAGTCGGCCCGATGCCCTAACGTGGGCAGGTGTTTTGAAAAACCCACAGCGACTTTTTTGATAATGGGGAACAACTGCACAAGAAATTGCGGCTTTTGCGCCATCGGCCATAACAAGCCCGTGCCTCTTGATCCTGATGAACCTCAATTATTGGCTGAACAGGCTATTGACCTGGGACTTAAGCATGTGGTTATTACCTCGGTGACAAGGGATGACCTTGACGACGGCGGCGCGGCTCACTTTATCCGATGCGCCACAGCGGTCAAAAATGCGCTGCCCGGCGCCGCCGTTGAGATATTGACTCCCGATTTTAAGGGCAGGAAGGGCGCAATCAAAATAATCAGCCATAAAGATATTGACATTTTTAACCATAATCTTGAGACAGTTCCCAGATTGTATTCCACGGTCAGACCCAAGGCGGATTATGAATATTCATTAAGCCTTCTTAAAAGAATTAAAAGAGAGCGCCCGAATATTTTGACCAAATCGGGACTTATGGTTGGCCTTGGGGAAACAAAGGATGAAGTGAAAGAGGTGTTTTGCCGCCTCGGGGAGAATCAAGTTGACGCTGTAACTGTCGGGCAATATCTGCGCCCCACATTAAAGAACCTGCCGGTAGTTGAATATCTTCATCCTGACCAGTTTGAGGAACTTTCCCGGTTGGCGAAAAAGGCCGGCATTTCCCACGTCGCTTGCGGGCCTCTGGTGCGTTCAAGCTATAACGCTGATAGCATGTTTCAAAAAGAATAATCCGAAAATCACATGCGAAGAAGTACGCTGCCCCATGTGTAACCCGCGCCAAAACCCGTGATCAAAACAAGACTTCCCTCTTTTATAAGACCGGCGTGGCGGGCTTCTGTAAAGGCGATGGGAATAGTGGCGGCTGTGGTGTTCCCATATTTCTCGATGTTGTTGTAAATTTTCTCCGGTGGGAGGTTCATCTCTCTTGCCACAAAATCATTGATGAGTTTGTTTGCCTGGTGAAAGACAAAAGCGTCAACATCATCAAGACTGTAACCTGTTCCATCAAGGACGTTGTTTATGGTTTCGGGGAGCTTTTGTATTGCCACCATGAAGACCTTTCTGCCTTTCATTTTAGTCCATATTCGCCCGTCATCGATCATTCCGTGTTGCATCCTTGGATGGTAAATGGAGGAATCGCCACATTCCACCCAAAGGTCCTGAGCGCCTGAACCATCTCCGTGAAGATCGGTCTTGATAATCCCTTTTTCGCTATGGTCATCAACGGCTTTTACCACCATTACACCGGCGCCGTCTCCAAAGATAACTGTAACGTCTCTGCCTCTTGTGGAAAAATCAAGGCCGGTGGAATGAATCTCGCTGCCGGCCACCAGAATAGTTTTATAATCGCCACAGCGGATGAATTTATCCGCGATAGCCAGAGAATAAATAAAACCTGTACACTGGTTTCTGATCTCAGCGATTCCACAACCATTCAAGCCGAGTCTATCCTGAATATAAGGAACATTGCCGGGCATGGTGTAGTCCGGTGAGAGAGTGCCATAAATAATAAAGTCGATTTCCGATACCTCGATTCCGGCTTCTTCACAGGCTCTGCGTGCGGCGATCTCGGTCATTTCCGCGCCGCTTTGCCCCTCACTGATATATCGCCGGGTTTTGATTCCGGTTCGTTCTGTGATCCACTTGTCGTTGGTATCCATGAGCTTTGATAAATCATCGTTAGTGACAACATTATCAGGCACATAAAAACCGCTTGCCGCTACGGCTGTTTTTGTCACGACCGGCTCCTTGTTCTTTCTATTGTTATAATGCCCTTTTTATATACTCCACCAGGAAAGGTCCAGTTCTTTAAAGGCCAAATCTCTCTCCTCCGCCTTTTCAAGAAAGGCGTGATCTTCCTGGGCGCAAGAACCATTTTCGAGATATTTTCCCAGAATCCCGTCCAGTTTTTTGAAAACATCCTGTTTGACATCGATATCTTCAAAAACGGCCT
>CAYSHR010000072.1:0-10869 GCA_964430795.1 uncultured bacterium | reverse complement strand
TGGCGTGGGCCAAAGAAAACGCCCTTATCTTGGCGCCATTCTATGGGTGTCCCCGCTTTTCAAAAATGCCCACCTGTAACTGAAAGATTACAAAAAGTGAGTAAAATTAGTATGGCTATTATTGAATAATCGTGGTTAATTATTCTTCAAGATAGGAATAGCCAATCATTTACAAAGCAAATTATTTTGCTGATTCAGAAGGAAAAAAAGCGCTGAAAATCTCACATAAGATTATTTTTTGTCTGATTTTGTTCTTTGCCCTTGCTTTTAGATTGTGGGGCGTGGGCTTTGGCCTGCCTGACCTTTTTCATCCTGATGAGCAGAAAATCGTAAGCACGGCTTTGGGATTCGGATCAGGGGACCTCAATCCGCATTTTTTTCGTTACCCGACTTTTTATATCTATATCCAGTTTTTTTTGTATGGTATTTATTACGCTCTGGGTGCCGCGTTTGGCTTTTTCAACTCCTCCTATGATTTTGCTTTCAAGTTTTATTCTGATCCGACAAATGTTTATCTTATTGGCAGAACCTCCACCGCCATATTGGGCGCGGCTATAATTATTCCGGTATTTCTTGTCGGAAAAAGATTATTCGGCGCTTTTACAGGGCTATTGGCTACGGCTTTTACCGCTTTTAGTTTCCTTCTTATTCAGGACTCTCATTTTATCACCACGGATATTCCAGTAACATTTCTGATCATGATATGCGCTTATTTTTCCATCGAGTATCTTTATAGAGGCAAAAAATCCTTACTTTATTTTTCAGCTATTTTCGCGGGTCTCGCGGCTTCTACAAAATATAATGGCGGGCTTAGCATCCTCATTCCTCTTGCGGGCTTATGGGTCGCTTCGTCAAAAAAAAACAGACTCAACCTAAAAGAGCTTCTTGCCCCTGGTTTTCTTGTCGGGATAATCGCTCTTGTTTTTTTTATTGCCGGCGCCCCTTTTATTCTATTGGATTTCAAAAAATTTCTGATGGATTTAACTTTTGAGTTGTCTCATGCAAAAGTAGGGCATTTCGGCTTTTACGAAAATCAATCCGGTTTTCTGTTTCACATAACCAAATCCCTGGGAAATGGAATCGGCTTGCCACTGACTTTTATTGGAATGATCTCCGGATTTTATCTTTTGTTAAAACCAAAAAAGGAATCATGGATATTGGCGCTATTTTTTGCGGCCTATTTCTTTCTTATCTCATTGTCATCAACAATGTTTCAACGATACGCCATTCCTCTAATCCCTTTTATCGCCCTTTTCGCCTCCTACGCCATAACAATTTTTACCGGAAAGTTTTTCAAAAACAACCGATTAAAAATCATGGTTTGTCTCCTTTTCGCGGCAATTATCATTTTGCCGAATATTATCAAAGCCGTCAGGCACGATCTACTACTGAGTAGACAAGACACAAGAACCACAGCCAAAAAGTGGATACTGGAAAACGTGGGAACAGACCTTATGCTGGCTATTGATCCATATGGCCCAAAGGTTCTTGTCCGTGATTCCGAGTCTCTTGGTTCAGATACAAACCGTAAAATAAAGGACAAAATCAAATCGGCGGTGCTTGCGAAAAACCCTGGATATAAAGTGATGAATATACCTTATCACCACCTACCCTTTGATATGTGGCTCGAAAAGAACAAGCCCGCCTATGTTCTGGTTTCAGGTTACATGGCGAGCAGAATCGAAAAGAGCCGTCATCATGATTCGCGAAAATTTCTCACTGACCTTACAAAAGCCATGGTCCTTGAAAAAACAATCTCACCATATAAGCCGGGCGTAAAAATAAATCCCGATGATTTTGACATGAAATGTTTGTATTCGCCCTGCGTAGAAAGGCTTTTTGTCACAGACAGACCCGGCCCGGTTATCAGGATATTCAAACAAGCCAAGGGCGGCAAATAGGATTAACGGCGAAAGGAAAGGCAAGAGCCTGTGAAGGGGAAAATAGCCGAATGGTTTTGTAGGCCTTTTGCGTGGGCCTAATTTTCTTTCTTTGTTTCGGGCTCCGCCAATTCGGCCTCAAGTTCCTCAATAGTGGGAAGGTCTGTTTTCAAATCCTTTGGGAGCATTCGCGTAAGTTGGTAACCGGCGACGCCGATGGGTTTTTTTACATCCCGCAAAGCATATTCCGCGACTATCTCATCTTTGGACTTGCATAAAATAATACCGATACTCGGTTGGTCATCGGGATGACGCAGAAGGTCGTCAACAGCCGAAAGATAGAAGTTCATCTTTCCTGCATATTCCGGCGTAAACTTTCTGACTTTCAAGTCGATCACCACGTAAGCTCGAAGCTTCAGATGATAAAACAGCAGATCGACGTAAAAATCGGTTTCACCAACCTCCAAGTGATATTGGCTTCCCACAAAGGCAAACCCGACACCCAGTTCGAGAAGAAATTCCCGACTCACCGAGATCGCGGCGTTGACCTGAGCGGAGCGGACGCGCCCTTTCAGATCGGTCAGTAAATCGGCATAACCTTTTGGAAGGGTTGTCAGCCGCTGTTTTGTCGGCCTCTTTGATGTTTTTTTAGTTCCCATGGGATCAGAGCTTAGAAAATGAAGCCTGTAATGACAAGAAGATCTGAACCATTGACTTCTCTCTTAATATTCAAAACCCAAAAGGGCGGAGTTTTAATTGACAACTGAATCGCCATTCATTAAACTCACCAAGGTTTTTGAAAATTCTATTATTTTGCGCTCAGGCGCCGAAGATATTTTCTGTAATTCAACGATCAAAACAGAATTCGGCTCCTTTTTTAAACTAAACTGAATTGGTGTAAAATCGATTAGGCTAAGGAGTGGTTGAGATGGCCAAAGAGATAATGGCGGAAGTCGCGGAAATGATTATGGCCATGGGTGGCGAAGAATTATGTAAATGCTATCAATGCGCGACCTGCACCGCTACCTGCCCCTGGACTGAATTGACCCATTATAATAACCGCAAGCTGATTCATATGGCCCAGTTGGGTCTTGAGGGCATTGAGGATACGGCTTACCAGTGCTCCACTTGTGGTCACTGTGTTGCCAGATGCCCAAGAGGCATGGAGAGCATTGACATTATTGTAGCGATCAGGAGGGCTTTTGGCGAAGGCGGACTCCTGCCGCCGCCTTTAAGATCATTTGTGGGCTCCATGCAAGCTCAGGGCAATCCCTGGTCCGGCGAAAGAGATGAAAGGCTTAATTGGTCCAAAGAACTTGCCCTGCCTATGTATGACAGCCAGGAATTTCTCTGGTTTGTCTGCTGCACTACTTCCTATGATCCCAGAAACAAAAAGGTGGGCCTTGCCCAGGAAAAGCTTTTAAAAGCGGCGGGAATCGACTTTGGCGTTCTTGACAACAAACAGGTTTGCTGCTCTGAAAGCCTTGGTAAAGTTGATGGTGGCGAGCTTTTTGAAAAGATGGTCAACGAGAATAAAACCATATTTAAAGATAAAGATGTAAAGAGAGTCCTGGTAACCTCGCCCCACTGTCTTGATACATTCAAGAATGATTATGACGCTGGATTGGAACCGGTTCATATGGTTGAGCTTTTAGCCGCTAAAATCACCGACGGCACTCTAAAGCCTTCCAAGGACCTTGGCGGAATTACAGTGACATATCACGATCCCTGTTACCTTGGTCGTCACAATGAGGTATTTGACGCGCCCCGTACCATTCTCAAAGCCTTGCCAGGGGTTGAATTTGTGGAGATGCCAAGAAATGGCGCCAACTCCTATTGCTGCGGCGGCGGCGGCGGCGGTATGTGGATGGAAAGAGAAAAAGGCGAGCGCCCCTCGGATTTCAGGTGCGAAGAGGCCAAAGCCACAGGTGCCGCGGTGCTGGCTACCACATGCCCTTATTGTATCTCCATGTTCGAGGATTCAAACAAAAATGTAGACGCCGGCCTGGAAATAGTTGATGTGTGCGAGCTTCTGGCAAAAAGTCTGGAACTTTAACCTCTCATTTTGAAATTTTGATATATAATGAAAACCCCGGTAAAATGACGGGGTTTTTGTTTTTATGGACTAAAATGGTAAACACTATCGATAAGAGGCTGAAATGACAAAAGTTCGTACAAGATTCGCTCCAAGCCCTACTGGCCGGCTTCATTTGGGAAGCGCCCATACGGCCCTATATTGCTGGCTCTTTGCTCGGCGTCACAAAGGGCGGTTCGTGCTGAGAATTGAGGACACTGACCTGGAAAGGTCCACAGAGGAATTCCTTGATGATATTCTGGGCGGCCTGGAATGGCTCGGCCTTGACTGGGATGAAGGACCGATTAAACAAACAAGCAGAACCGCCGAATATAAAAGGGTCATAGAAAAACTTCTGGCCCAGGGAAAAGCCTACAGGTGTACCTGCAAGCAGGAGGAACTGGCCGCTAAAAGAGAGAAGGCAAAAGCCGCGAAAGAGACCTATCTTTATGACGGGACTTGCAGGGATAAGAATCATGGTCCGGATTGCGGCGATCATGTTGTCCGTCTCAAGATGCCCAAAGATGGCGTTACAACCTTTAACGACCTGATAAAAAAAGATGTCTCTTTTGCCAACAATGGCCTTGACGACTGGATTATCGCTCGCACTGACCAAAGCCCCACTTATAATTTCTGCGTTGTTGTTGACGACGCCCAGATGGAGATTTCCCATGTGATCCGCGGCGACGACCACCTGACCAATACTTTTAAGCAGGTTCATGTGTATGAAGCCTTGGAATATAAGAAGCCTGTTTTTGTCCATATGCCTTTGATTCACGGGAAGGATGGTGGGAAGCTCAGCAAAAGGCATGGCGCCACAAGCGTTACAACCTACAGGGACATGGGCTACCTTCCCATCGCAATGAGAAATTACCTTGCCAGACTCGGATGGGCTCATGGCGACCAGGAAATTTTCTCTGACAAAGAGATGATAGAACATTTCGACCCTGCCGACCTTTCAAAATCATCCTCAACATTTGATATGGAGAAATTCAACTGGGTAAACGCCCAGCATATGCGCGGCATGCCCCCCGAGGAATTGGCAAAGTACGCTATTCCCATGTTTCAAAAAAAGGGCTATGATGTAAAAGAAGGGCGCCGGCTTTACAACATTCTCAAGAATTTCACAGGTAGAACAGAGACCCTGGTGGAGATGGTGGACTGGAGTTCCTTTCTTTTTGTGGACGATTTCGAGTATAATGAGAAAGCCGCCAAGAAATTCTTGAGACCTGTTGTGCTTATTCCCATGACTGAGCTCAGGAATTCGCTTTTTGAATTGGACGATTTTTCTGAAGAAAATATCGGAAATCTCTTCGAGGCTCTTTGCCAAAAGCATGAAATTAAACTGGGAAAAATAGCCCAGCCTGTTAGAGTAGCTGTTACCGGCATCTCAAACAGTCCGGGGATTAACGAGACCCTGGCTCTTGTAGGGAAAGACCGGGTCATAAAAAGGCTTGATAGAGCCTTGGACTTTATTAAAGAAAGAGCAAAAGCAAGTCAATAAATCCCGGGAAGAAATCGAGAGAGAAGATATGCCTCCCATAACTGAACAAGACCGTTACGCCCTTTTGGAAAAACGAGGGCGCGGTCGCCTGTTCAAGCTGGCTGTCATTCTCTTTTTTATTGTTATAGCTACTTCCACTTTTGTAAAAGTATATGACTATGATATCTTCTGCCGCGGGGTTTCAGGGGAGGAGATTCTCAGGCAGGGCAAAATCGATTTTCAAAACAGTCTCAATTATTCCCTTGGAGAAATGGTTTTTGAAAACGAGAGTTGGCTCTTCGATATTTTTGCCGCCCTGCTTTTCAGAATTGATCCTGTAAATCTGTCGGCTATCATTTTTATCAAAGTATTGATCTATTTATCCATCTACCTGGCGCTGTTTTTAGCTATAGGCGGCAATCTCAAACCTCGAATTACAGTGCTTCTTGTTTTGTTAATGTCCTTTTACATAATTACCACAAAGATCCATTTTAATAATTTCCTTCTCACCTATCTTTTTTCTGTTATCTGGGTGGGTATTCTTATAAAAAATTCTGAAAATGAGATGACGGATAAAAAAACTATCTGGCTCTTTCCTTTAATGATGATCCTCTGGAATAATTTTCATGCCCTTTGCGTTTTCGGCTTTTTGATTCTCGGTTCCGCCATAACCGACCAGTTGATGAAAATATTTATCCTGAAACAGAAAGACCGCGTACCTTATTTAAAAGAGCTTTCCGTAACTTTTTTACTGACATCGATTGCGGCCTTTGTCTCCCCTCACCCTGGGAATTTCCTTGAAAGACTATATATTTACACTTTCAAGTTCAGCGGACTTCTGATACCGACAGACCAGCTAAATCCCATGTTTTTTATTAACAAGGTATTCTATTTTTCCATCGTCCTTGGAATATTAATGGCGCCCCTGGCTTTTATTAAAAAGAAGTATCTCTCATTTTCCCTCTTTTTCTTGTTTGGGTTGGCTGGACTACTGGATTATCGACTGATTGGCATTTACTCACTTATGAGTGTTTTCTATTTTTCCCGTATTTTTGAGTTCGCGGCGGTGCAGTTCAGATTTGACCACCTTCTTGACAAAAAATCCGCCCGCCTTCTCTTATCTCTATTTTTAATCTTTTCCACAGTCTGGATAGCTGGAAGAGGCCCAAAATTGGGTCTTGGGATGGATTGTGAAAAACTCCCCTGCAAAACCGCGAATTTTATTGAAAAGGCTCAATTGCCTGGTCCATTTTATAATCATCTAGGCTGGGGCGGATATCTGCTTTGGAGGCTATATCCTGAATATAAAGTATTTTGGGATGGGCGCTTTGCCCCCCAGAGATATCTCTTTCAGGAAATCCCGAAAAGAGGATTTTCAAAATACTTATTCGAAAAAGGAATCAGGTTCGCCATTGTCCCCGCGCCGGATAAAAACAGGCTGAAGGATTCCATATCACATATGGAGAATGAGATACTGGAGGATTCTATCCTTTGGAGACCTGTCAGTTTTGAAAATAATGTTATTGTACTTCTTGCAGTAAAAGAGGAGAACGCTTTCTGGCTTGAAAAACATGGTTTTTCAGTTCTCCGATACTGGCGGGACGACCTTGGAATCTCGAAAGGGCCGGCAAACGTTGATAAAATTCATCTCTTAAAGGCGGACATCGATAAGCTTCCCGCAAATGAACTTTTTACTTTATGGATAAAAGCAAGGTTCGCGATTTTAACCGGCCAGTACGATAAAGCCAATAAGTTTATTACCAGATGCTTAAAGATAGATTCCCAATCAAGTGAATGCCATTCTTTATCCGGCGCCATGCTTTTACATAGCCATATGAATATTTTGGCAATTGAAGCCTATAAAACCGCCCTGAAATACTCAAATACATCAACAGGCTGGGCAAATTTGGGTCTAGCGTATATAAAAAACAATGAGAAGAAAAAAGCAAAAAAAGCCTTTATAAAAGCTCTAAAGATGGATCCACAAAATAGAGTTGCACTGGATAATCTGCACAATTTATCGAAAGAAAATTAATCTCGTTTTTTTCAAGATTTCCGTTGAAAAAATTACTTTTACTGGTATATTGGAGCATATCAAGATATTGTAGGCAAATTGGTAATACCATACAAATCGAAAACAATTAAAATATAGTATAATGAGATATGGTTTATTTATCTTGACATGATTATTGACATAGAGTAAAAAAGTAAAGTAAGAGAGGTATTGGAAGAAATAGTATTTCTCGTGTTTATATTTAGTGTATTCATATTGGACGGTCATTAACTTTAGGGCATTAAAAGATGAAAAAAATTTACACCACAGGCGAAGTCGCTAAGCTTCTTGGGATCAACATCAATACAGTGATAAAATGGTTCGATGATGGAAAGATTCAGGGCTTCAGGCTTCCGGGCAGTCGTGAGCGACGAATTACTCATGTCGCCCTTGTGGCCTTTATGAATGAAAACGGAATTCCCATGGACCTTCTTGGAGATTCAAATTCAGTTCGGGAAAGAAGAATTGTCCCCCGTTACCTGGCAAATATTCCCGTTCATCTGGCTCAGAGCAATAATGGCTGTGACGCCAACATCTCAAATATTTCCGAGACCGGCGCTCTAGTAACTATTTCCGGCAAAATGGCCACCCTTTTTAAAATCGGCAAACATCGTATTGAACTGGACTTTAATGGAAAACCTCTAAACGGAATTACTACCGGAGCGTTCATCTCAAACATAAGACCCATCGATAGTGATCTTGTTGGCTTTGGGATAAAATTTGACGCCGGCAATAATGACTTGCGCACGATAATTCGTGAAAGTTTCGCCGCGTAAAACTTTTGCTTTCCCACACTCTTTTTCCAGGAAAAATGGGTTTTTTGTTTTTATTCGAAGCCAATATTTTCCAGTTCCATCTGATAAATTTATATATGATTTGCCAATTCTTTGCTCTATCATGTCAAAGTATAGTAATCGTTCATTGACAAGTGGGCAAAGTTTAAGATTGGAGGAGATGACCGAATAGCGCTAAGATAAGGGTGTTTTTATTAATCCGTCGGTAGGGGCAAGGCATGCCGTGCCCAGGGATACGGCCTTGATGAAATACAACATCGTCTTTCGATTCGGATTCGTTTTACGTCCAGGCATAACAGGTGTAACAAGAGCTTATCTTTGGGCCATTCGGGACATGACCGCATTTTATATTTTGTCATTCTGTTTTTACGTTTCTCATTCTGTTTTTATATTTTGTCATTCTGAACGCAGTGAAGAATCTGTGATGACCCACAAGAGATTCTTCGCCATCAGCCTTCGCGGGACTACGGCGCGACGAGCGGCTCAGAATGACAATTTCCGGGGCTGTGCAACAAGTACATCTCCACGCTTTTCCAAAAAGCCACTCTGTAACTGAACGATTATAAAATATAATAAAAAGAACTTTAGTGTAAAATCAAAGTCCATGATTTTTGGAGATTTTGAGAATGGCGCGAAAAAATAAATCAACTCTAATAAAAATTTGTTTATGTCTGAGCCTTATTCTAATTTTGGATGCCGCGAATTCCTTTGCCTGGGACGACAACGCCAAAGAGGCGGTGATTCGCCTTAACGATATTGATCAGCTTCATCAGTTAATCGACTTGCACCCTATTATTACTTTCAGAGATGGTCTGGATGTTGGCGTCTATGTTTTGGATGAACAATTAATTGCTATTGAGGAAGCGGGATTTGACATAATAACAATTGGCAGAGCCGGTGTGGCGCCCCCCACTGGTAAAGACAGTTACCTGACTCACGGGCAGATGACCACCGAACTTGCCGCTCTGGCATTGGCCAATCCCGCAATAACAAGGCACTGGGTTGTTGGGGATTCAGTCTCTTCAAAATCCGTTGACGGATTTCTCATCTCGGATAATGCCCAGGAAAACGAGAATGAGCCTTCAGTCCTTTTCGACTGTTCCATTCACGGCAATGAAGCAATTGCCAACGCGGTCTGCATGAATTTCATTCGCCACCTCCTTGCCGAATATGGCTCGGATCAAACTATCACAGACCTTGTTGACCAGACCCAGATAGTCTTTGTGCCCATGGTCAATCCTGATGGAAACGATTCAGGAAGCAGGTTAAATGGCAATTCCGTTGATCTGAACCGGGATCACCCTCTCTTCTATGATGAAGATACTCCGGGTCCGGCCAGTCAACCGGAAACCGTAGCTATGGTTGAGCTATCTATGGAGTGGAATTTCGTCAACGCCATCAGTTTCCATTCCGGCGCCGAATGCGTCAATTATCTTTGGGACTCCTTCCCCCATGATGTGCCGGATGTTCTTTCCGTAGAAACTCTCGCAAACGCTTATGGCCTGCTGGTTTCCCCAAGTTTCTGGGTTACAAACGGCTGGGCCTGGTATGAGATTCATGGAAGCTCTGAAGAATCATATTACGGGATAAATGGAACCATAGCCCAGATTGTAGAGCTTTCCAACACCTATAAACCCCCTGCCTCCCAGATTGAGACTTATGCCGAGAATCACAGAGGCGCCATGCTCTATTGGATTGAAGCAGCCTTGGAGGGTCTGCATGGAGTGGTGCGTGACGGGGTTACCGCCCAACCTCTTGAAGGGACAATCCGGCTCAACCAGGGAGATTTATGGCCGAGATTTTCAGGGCGCCTGCTGGGCGATTATCACGCCTATCTGGCAGCGGGAAATTATGATGTGGAATTTATCGCCGACGGGTATAGCCCATTTTCCATAACATCTTTAAGCGTCGGTTCCACAACTCAGGACGCTCTGCTTTCCCCTTTGGGTTCGTACTCAGGAACCGCCCACAAGGTAATCGGTAATTTTACCGACTATCCCGACTCCGATTCAGTGCCTATAACTATGCCCCATAAGGTCCTGGGTCCTGTCGATGGCCAAAGCTACAGTCTTAATACTCTTGGTTGGATCATTGTTGATATGGGAGAAACGCCAATTCAGGATATCACTGGAAATGATTTCTCGGTTCATGAAACAGGCAATGATGAAAGCTACCAGGTTCTTGTCTCAAATGACTGGACATCAGGATGGCAGCCCCTTGGAACAGAAACAGGGAATCATTCTTTTGACATTAGCTCCACAGGATTGACATCAGCAAGATATCTGATAATTCGTGACACCGGCGCCGACTCGGGTACAGCCGGCGCCGATATTGACGCAATAACTTTTGACCTTCCATGCGACACCCCTGATCCCGACTTTACAGCGGATGTAACTGTAGGGCAGCCGCCATTGACAGTAAACTTTGAAGGATTCTACGATTCATTACCCGGTTGTGTACTTTCAGTAAACTGGACCTTCGGCGACGGCAACTCCAGTTCCGATGGCGCGCCATCAAATACATATACCGCCCTGGGCCAGTACACGGTTCGCCTGACAGCCACCGGTCCCGGTGGAACTGTTTAC